>JAFAKI010000364.1 GCA_019235595.1 Mucilaginibacter sp.
ACAGCAAAACAAGCAATTACTGATGCGCAACAGTCTGCTGATGAAGAAACCAAAAGCAGCGCGGGGGATAAGTATGAAACCGGCAGAGAAATGATGCAACAGGAAACTGACCGGAACCAGACACAGCTAAATGAGGCAAACAAATTACTGGTCGCATTAAATCAGATAAATGTTGATGCTGTTTCATCTTCCGCAACGCCGGGTAGCCTGATCATAACCGATAATGGAAAGTTCTATTTAGCTATCAGCGCGGGCGCGCTCACACTGAATGGCGAAGGTTACTTTGCTGTTTCGCCGGCGTCGCCTATTGGTGGTAAATTGCTGGGAAGGAAAACGGGCGATGAGTTCAATCTGAATGGAAAACATTATAAAGTTAAGGAAGTCATTTAACCGTACATATCGTGCTAATGTTTCATGGTAATGACCAGCTAACCCAAAATCCGTGTTAATACGCAACAAATACCGTGAAAACACTGTGGATTTTATTGTGAGGAGGAGTTAATTTTGATTATAAGCCTTGCAACAGGTCATGAAAAAACTTGTGTTTATTGACGATAGCCCACTGGACCATTTTATCCTTAAAAGGATATTGACTAAATATAAGCTCGATTATGACGTAATGTGCACAGCTAATGGGGCTGAAGTAATTAGTTTCCTGGATCAAAACAAAACGGACATTAACATACTACCCGATGTGATTTTGGTCGACCTGTATATGCCCGGTTTTAATGGATGGGATTTTTTGGACAGGGTGCAATGTTTACATTCTTACCTGGCTAAGCCGTTAAGGATCTATATCCTGTCGTCATCTGTCAGTCCAAGAGATATTAAACATGCCAGGCAATATTCTTGCGTACGTTCTTTTATTTTTAAGCCCATTACACGTGATGCGTTGGAAAAACATATTGACGAAGAATCGTCAGTTACTTAACTCACGAGTTTACTTAAAGTTTATATATCAAATAAAAGTTAGGTAAAATTAGTTTAAAAGAAATGGCATGTCTCGCTCGTAATCAACCGTTAATGGTTAACAACCCTCATGCGAATGTTTATAAAATCTTGTTAAGACGAAGAAATTACGACCCTTAATGCAATTTCAGGAATAAGAAAGTTGAAATTCGTTTGCTTTCTTATTCCTGAAACGCAGGTGGAAAAATCCGTTATAATCAGATTAGCAATATTGTTCAAACGCACCGATCAGGTTGTCGGCAATCATTTGTGCCGGGCGGCCTTCAATTTGATGGCGCTCAATCATGTGAACCAGTTTGCCGTCTTTAAATAAAGCCATAGCTGGCGAAGATGGCGGATAAGGCAACATATAATTACGTGCAGTGTCAACGGCATCTTTCTCCATACCGGCAAAAACAGTTACCAATTTATCGGGGTGCTTTGCATTTTGAGATGCAATTCTTGCAGCAGGGCGGGCATTAGCGGCGGCACAACCACAAACTGAATTCACCATCACAAATACGGTACCTTCGCTCTCAATAGCGTTTTTCACAGCATCCGCATCTTTCAATTCTTCAAAACCTACTCTTGTCAGTTCTTCCCTCATTGGGGCAACCAGATATTCCGGGTACATCATCGCTTTTTAAAAATTAAATTTTTGGTAAAAGTACTAAATGATTTAAAAGTAAAATATTTCTGCTCAGAATAATAACATTTGTCTGACGAAACCCGTATAAAGACATAATTCTGATTTTTGTTGTGAGGGAGATTGTTTTTGCGCACGGAAGTCAAAATAAATTGGCTTTATGTGCGTCTATTGTCTTATATTCATGCCCTATAACCCCCTAACTAAGATATGAACCTGAAACTTACAAACTTCAGCACCATCATCATTGTCAACAAAAATCAGGAACAAACCCAGGCCATCCGGGTAAAAACCAAGCACCTGAAAAGAATTAAGCATTACATTGCCTCGGTAGTATTGGTGATCATCGCACTTGTCGGAACCATCGTCTACCTTAACTCAAAAGACAATGAAAGCGAGCAGGAAAAGCAAAAGCTTCTCACACAAATTGCTCAACTAAGAGGTAAAGTGACCAATGTAACAGCGTTGAACGATGCTGCTACTGCGTCGACTCATTCAGCTAACAGCTATATCCAATCCATACAAGGCAAACTCGAAAAGATCAATGATTATTTGAAAAGGAGAGGATTAAAAGGCTTTTCAACCAATTCTATTGGTGGAGACGGAAATGCAGAGGCCTCAAAACTAAGCGATAACGAGAAATACTCGTTATACGACGAATATATGAGCCGTTTGCTCAACAGCGTCGCCTTTACGCCAATGGGCTATCCGCGGTTAAGCGCCATCACCTCTGCATTTGGTTACCGAAGCAATCCCTTTGATGGGGAAAATGCCGAGTTGCACCCTGGTATAGATTTCAGAGGGGCTAAAGGCGACCCGGTACACGTGACTGCCGACGGCAGCGTAGTATTTACCGGATGGAAAGGCGGATACGGTAATTGTATTATCGTACAGCATAAAAATGATTTTCAGACCCTCTACGGGCACTTATCGCATATTGATGTAAGGGACGGACAATCCGTAAAAACAGGTGATGTGATTGGTAAGGTTGGTTCAACCGGCCGTTCAACAGGCACCCATTTACACTACGAAGTAAGAAAGAGCGGTAAACCTATCAACCCTGTCAAGTTTTTAACGTTAAATAATTGATATAGCGGATCGGCGATTAATTGATGCTAATTTAACGATAGCTTAATTAACTTGTTTGCGCCAACCGACGTATAAAAAACGAATAACGTATATTAATATAAATGACCATGGCTATGTTTTCAAAAAAAAATAAAGTAGATCTGAGCCAACAAGTAATATCAACGCTAATCAGCGAAGGTTGTGTTTTTGAAGGGAACCTGAGAGCGCCTGCCAATGTGCGGATTGAAGGGCAGATACTGGGCGATGTAACCATCGATGAGGGGTTGATATTAGGCGAAAAAGGCGTGGTAAAGGGAAGCGTTATCACTAAAGAATTGATTGTTTACGGTGTTATTCACGGGCATGTGAACACACATTCGTTGGAGATAAAAAACACAGGTCGCATCACCGGCGATATAAAAACACAAGTATTACAGGTTGAACCGGGTGGATCGCACAATGGTAAACTTTCCATGTCTCCTAACCACGACAATACTGCGCTAAGGAGTATGAAACCGGAGAATATTGCAGCCAATAAAAATGGCAAACCAGATAATGGTTCTGCCAATAAGGTCGTAAAACCGGAAGCAGCAAATGGCAACGGCGCAAAAGATGTAAAACCTGAAAGCGATACTGTAGAAAAGCACCCTGAAAAAGCAGAAGTGGCGACTGCCTGATTTCATTAAGATATTTCTATTGCGTAACTTTGCAATTCAAAAATCTGAAATGATATGTCGTCATCTGTAGAAACTACTTACACCAAATACAAAGTAAAAGATTTATCGCTGGCCGAGTGGGGACGCAAGGAAATTGGCCTTGCCGAGGCAGAAATGCCGGGCTTAATGGCATTGCGTGCCGAGTATGGCCCATCTCAGCCTTTAAAAGGCGCCCGTATCGCAGGCTGTCTGCACATGACTATCCAGACTGCAGTTTTAATTGAAACCCTGCAGGCTTTAGGTGCAGAAGTTACCTGGTCATCATGCAATATTTTTTCAACCCAGGATCATGCAGCTGCAGCTATCGCTGCTGCCGGAACTTCGGTTTATGCCTGGAAAGGTATGAATGCCGAAGAGTTTGACTGGTGTATTGAGCAAACCTTGTTCTTTGGTGAAGATCGTCAGCCTTTAAACATGATTTTGGACGATGGTGGTGACCTGACCAATATAGTGCTGGATAAATATCCTGAGCTGATCGCCAATATCAAAGGTTTATCAGAAGAAACTACTACCGGTGTTCACCGTTTGTATGAACGCATGAAGAACGGCACCCTGCCAATGCCTGCCATCAACGTAAACGACTCGGTTACCAAATCAAAATTTGATAATAAATACGGCTGCCGTGAATCGTTGGTTGACGCTATCCGTCGCGCTACAGACGTGATGCTTGCCGGTAAAGTAGCTGTTGTTTGCGGTTATGGTGATGTGGGCAAAGGTTCGGCAGAATCATTAAGCAGCGCTGGTGTTCGTGTAATCGTAACTGAGATCGACCCAATCTGTGCTTTACAGGCAGCTATGGAAGGTTACGAAGTAAAGAAACTTTCAAACGCCATCCCCGAAGCTGACATCGTGGTAACTGCAACCGGAAACTGCGATATCGTTCGCGAAAAGCATTTCCGCGCATTAAAAGATAAAGCCATTGTATGTAACATCGGCCACTTCGATAACGAAATCGATATGGCATGGTTGAATACTAACTACGGCGATACCAAGGTTGAAATTAAACCACAAGTGGATAAATACACTATCAATGGTAAAGACCTGATCGTATTGGCTGAAGGCCGTCTGGTAAACTTGGGTTGCGCAACCGGTCACCCAAGCTTTGTGATGAGTAACTCGTTCACTAACCAGACGCTTGCTCAATTAGAGCTTTGGCTACATGGTGATAAATACGAAAACAAAGTATACACCCTACCAAAACACCTGGACGAAAAAGTTGCCCGTTTACACCTGGCCAAAATCGGTGTGGAACTGGAAGAACTGGATCAGCACCAGGCTGACTATATCGGCGTAGCGGTGAATGGTCCGTTTAAACCAGAGTACTACCGTTATTAATGAGGTGAAAGGTTAAAGCTGAAAGGTTTTCCTTTTGAATATATTAAAGGCACGGTCCCAAAACCGTGCCTTTATTGTTTTAGAAAAATGTTAACTTGTTTATTATAAAGGAAAAATATATTGAAAACTATAAAAGATCCGCACTTTAAAAAATTACATGAAACTAGTGAGTTTGTTGTAGGCAATGTTTTTGAATATGCTTATCTGATCAACAAAAAGAATCATAAAGAAATCTACATGGGAGGCTTCTGTGCGGGCGACCCCTCATGTGGACTTATCGAAGAAAATAATAATTGGTGTGTAGTTGGCGGCGAAATTTTGAATGTTTGGAGTTCCGATAATGGACTTTTATCGATAGAAGATGAAGATTTAAACTGGGTTGTAGATATCAGACAGAAATCTTCTAATGAAGTGGAGTTATTAATTGATCCATGGAGTGATAAGGGCTCGGTATGGGAACTTAACATAAAAACTTTAGAAAGACACAAAATAAGAGATTATCTAATGGCTAATGAAGAATATACTGACGAGTTCGATTGGTAGGTCAATACTTATTTGAAACTCTTCATTCAGTTGCTTTCACAAATTCCCCATAACACCTTTTAATATAAATCATCACTTCATAATCGCTCATCGTGCGTACTGTTGCAGCCGACGGTTGGTATTTGTCCATAAAGTTTTGGAGGGAATCTCCTTTTAGATGAGTCAATTCAACCACTTTTGTTTTGGAAAATACCTGGTCAACATAATTGCTTTGTTCATCTCTAAGCAGTGTTTGCTGTAGCTTTGTTGTAGGTGATTTGCTTTTCCCAAGCCAATCAATAACCTGGAGCAGGTTAACACTAAGCAACGTCGCGGTGCTGTGGGTTGACGTGATGAAGTCATCGTAAGGTTTAATATAACTCGAATTGGGCATAAAAACATCTTTAAAGGCAGTGCCCTTGTAATTGAACACCGGCGCAAATTCTTTTCTTAGCTTGATTGAATCAGTATTGGTAGGACGTTTGCCAATGATGACGACGCTTTTCAATGATGTCACAGTTTGTTCTAAATAGATGGGAATAGTGTCCGTTACCTTTTGCGAATAAATAAGGAAGTGAGATTTATATCCTACAAATGTGATTTTGATAGTATCGCCACGGCGAAGATTATAAACAGTAAACAGCCCTTTATCCGAAGTGAAAGTTGTCAGTTTCGGGGTAACGATAGTTGCATGTGGAATGGACTGCAAAGTATTGCGATCAAATACGCGGCCGCTTAATTGCTGGGCATAGAGCGCCGGGCAAAATGCCATTAATCCAAATGCAATTACAAGTCTAAAACTCTTCATTACAATGAGCAGATCAGGTTTAGTATAAAAATAACGGATATTTTAGTTAAGGGCTAATTTTTAACAAAACTTAACACATGCCCTAATTATAACAGGTCGTACGACTGCTTTATCAATGCAAATACCAGTGGAGTAAGTTTATCCAAAGAAGTCAGCCGGATATGATTTTCATATTTCTTTGAATAAAGTGTGCTTTTTGTAACCATGGAGTCTTCCGGTAGTTTGGCGGAATAAAATTTAAGGTCCAGCAGGCCTTTCATCGGCTTGATCAAAAAGAAAGTCTGGTTGCGGACAAACACGATATAGTTTTTGGAGCAACTTATCGTTACGCCCTCCCAATCGGCAATTTCGGCGAGCAGTTTATCGACGGCTAACACAAGCTCCTCGCTCTGGCCCTTTAGTAAGTCGTCCAGGCTAACCCTGATGCAATAATGCATCTGGTTAGGTTTCTTTAACTCGCGCTCGCATTTTGGGCAGATCCAGCTCATGCACGCAAAGATCGTTAATCTTAATGTAAAGAGGCTCTTTGTTCCGGCATGCTATCCTCCATAAAGGGTTTGATTTGCGCAGGATCCGAAATCTTAATAACAGGCTTGCCGTCGCTGCCTTTTGTAATAACGCCGGTTACACAGATGTCTTTTCCCTTATAGGGGGCATTAAAATGTTTTGATTTGCTGTTACTTGTAGCTCTGCATACAATAGTAAGCAATTGGTTGGGCCGGTCGCCGCCGAGGTACAGAACAACTACGAATGCTTTCAAATCCTCATCATACACTTTTTCGCAGATGGTTACTTTTTGCCCAACGTGTTTTAATGCATCTTTTGCGGGGATGATAGTTTGAGCCTGTACACCAAAAGAAAACAGTGCCAGGGTTAATGTAATAAGGATAGTGAATTTCATACCTAAAGCTAAGTGATTAAATCACAGCTATATGTTAAATCTTGTTAAGATTTATACGGCTCAATTGTCCTGGGGTGGATTTTTGCCTAACGTTCTAAAGTTGATATAGAATGGGTCAGCATCGGAGCCGTTGGCTTCAGATATTTTGATATTGAAATTGGTTGCTCCGGTATCCATATCTGCAGTGCCTTTAACAGGAATCTTTACCACCGTTTGGTTTCCGGCTGCTAAATGTGCTATGGTGTATTTAGGAAGATATTCTACCCCTTTAATATCATTTACATCTTTAACCTGGATCACCATATTGTACGCATCGCCCCGTCCCTGGTTGGACAAAATAAACCTGATTTCGCCGCTTCCATTTATGTTCAGCACGTTGTCTTTGTTTCCGCCATTGTCCACAAACTGAGCGTTAACGATCTCCAATACAGCAGGCGATTTTGGTCTCGGAACATTTTGAATTTCTTCCCGTTTGGGCGCACTAACCGGTGTATTATGCTTTTGGGTTGATGTGGAATTGCTTGCGGCGGTGTTGGTAACTGTATTGGGTTTTTCTTTAGGCGGTGTGTTTACAACAGTTGATTTTTCCTGCACAGGTGTAGCAACTACAGTAGGTTTTTCTTTGGGCTGATTTTTTTCTTTTTCCCTGGTAACAGCCACATCCATTTGTTTGGTAGTTGCGCCCTCTCTTACCAATACGCCGTCGCGCCATTCACCCGAGCTTCTTTTACCGCCGGGGTAGGTCATGGTGCCTATACCGTTTACCTGGTTATCTTTCCATTCGCCGTTGTATACTTGTTTGTTGCTATAGTAGAATATACCCTGCCCATCCTGCTTATCGTCTTTCCATTCACCGTCGTATTTCTCACCTGACGGCC
Source organism: Mucilaginibacter sp. (assembly GCA_019235595.1). Classification (GTDB taxonomy): domain Bacteria; phylum Bacteroidota; class Bacteroidia; order Sphingobacteriales; family Sphingobacteriaceae; genus Mucilaginibacter. The sequence continues at coordinate 7,823 of JAFAKI010000364.1, forward strand.
ATATCATTTGTCCCCTTCCATTTCTGAATCCACCCTTAAACTTACCCAGGAACTTCTGCCCGGATGGCCAGGTCATCAGACCTTCGCCCTCCTGTTTATCATTCTTCCAGTCGCCGATATATTTACGGCCAATTGCGGAAATATAAGTTCCTCGACCTGATTTAACGCCATCCTTCCATTCGCCCTGGTAGCGGCTTTCGTCGGCGCCTATTTCCATACCATCGCCATTTTGAAGGCCGTTTCTCCATTCGCCGTCATACTTTCTGCCATCGGGCCATAACATGGTGCCTTTGCCATCCATTTGCCCGTTTCGCCAGCCACCTGTATACTTCCTGCCATCTTCAAACACCATTGAGCCTTTGCCTTCGCGGCAATCGCCCTGGATACATCCGATTTTCTCATCGCCGGCTAGTGTGCGGGGCTTAATAAATTCGCGCGTCCTGAAAGCCAGGTAAAAAGGCCCGGCATCATAACCGCTACCTTCATGAACCTGTATCCTGAAATTCGCTTCACCAGTAGTCAGGTCGATCTTACTCGTCAGGGGTATTTCGACAAGCCTCTCAGTTCCCGCAGCCAGCGATGCAAAGGTTTGTCGCGGATTATAAGTTATGCCCTTGGTAAAGTTTAAATCCTGTATTTCGATGATCAGGTTATTCGCATCGCCCTTGCCTGTATTAGATAGTGTAAATCTGATTTCAGCTCTTTCATTTGCATCCAGCACCTTGTTTTTGTTGCCGACGCTATCGTTGAAAGTCAAACCGATTACATGCAGGTCGGCTGCTGAAGAAGATTTGGTTGAGGGTTCAACCCGTGTTGCTACTTGAGTCGCAGCTTTAGACTCATCAAAAACGTCGTCCTTCCAAATGCCGCTGTGTTTGGTGCCATTGGCAAAGGTCATCGTCCCTGTACCGTTCTTTTTGTTGTCTTTCCAATCCCCTTCGTATTTACTGCCATCAGCATAAGTCGCAACCCCCTGTCCGTTTGGTTTATCGTCCTTCCATTGACTTTCATACTTGTTATCATCGGCGTAATCCTGCGTGCCCCGCCCTTCACATTGGTTGTCAACCCAGTCGCCAACATATTTTTCGCCGTTTTTCCAGGTCTGCACACCGTGGCCGTTTTTCATGTCCTTATTCCATTCGCCCACATATTTCTTGCCGTCGGTCCAGGTATAGGTTCCGGTGCCATGTTTTTGATTGGCTTGCCATTCGCCATCATACCGATTGCCATTAGCATAATCGTTGACCCCCTGTCCGTCGCGCATGTCATTTTTCCATCCGCCAACATATTTTTCACCGCCCGGCCATGTCTCTATCCCTTGTCCGGTTTGGGTATCATTGGCCCATTCGCCCACATATCTTCTTCCGTCGGGGAAATTCATCGTACCTTGTCCGCTCCGTCGGCCAGCTTTAAAGCCACCCACATAATATTTCTTTTGTGACCAAAACTCTGTCCCTTGCCCGTCTTTTAACCCCAGCTTCCATTCACCCTGGTAATAATGCCCGTCAGGCCAGGTAAAAGTGCCATTGCCCGAATACCGGTCATCCTTCCATCCGCCAACATATTTTCTTTTATCGGGCCAGGTCATAGTGCCCTCGCCATTCATCTTACCGTTCTGAAATGTACCGCCGTACTTCCGCCCGTCGGGGAAAACAATTGCCCCGATACCCACCTGGCAGTTTCCTAAAATACAGCCTGCCCTTTTTTGCTGGGCATAACTTTGAAACGACCAAAGCAGCAGAAACAGAAATATGCCTTTTGTTTTATTCATTATTATTCAGATAGTTAGTTTGAGCCAGCTTGTAATAATGAGCCCATCAAACAGAACATCAATTAGGTGCTTATTTTGAACATTAAAGATAGGAGTTTTTGTTTTTATACATTAGCTTAAGTTAAAACGGATTAACAACGCAATTAATTATAGGAAAATTTAGCGTGTTTATTCAGAACTTTCAGCAGCATCATCCACACTTTCACTTAAATCATATAGCAGCCATTGTTTTTTGGCGATTTGTTTGGTTTTTGATCGCAGCAGTTTGATAAAGTCTTCAACACCGACAGGTTCGTTACCATTGCCGTGTATCAATACAATGCTTCCAGCGTTGGGCTGCTGTCCTTTTGCCAGCCATGCATCGGAGCCGATGGGGATCAAACCAAAATCGGTAACCTTATATACCAATTGCTGATCGGAAACCAGTCCCGGGAAACGGAAAAATGCCGATGGTACCAAGCCGTTTTTTAGCATCAATTGCTCTGTAGCCAATACTTCGTATTCAATATTTGTGCCCGGTTCGAGCAGGAAATTCTCTTTAAGCGGTGCGGTTTTGCTCACGCGATGATTGTACGAGTGATTTACCCAAGTGATGCGAATTTCGCCTTCGTTGCGTAGTTGCTTTAGCCATTCCAGGTCTTCTTTGTGGTTCAGCATCCATAACCCGCTTACCGATAAGGCTATCGGCGCGGGCTTTTCCACCTTTTTGAATTCGGTAAACATGGTGGTAAATATTCTGCGGTCGAGCGGTTTGTGCGAGGGGCAAAGATCTGCGGTAAGACTTATTCCTGCTTCCGTCGGGATGCCCCGCTCGATACCCGCGTCTTGTATACTTGCCGATTGCTTTTCGGCTTTTCTTATGGCTTTTTCGTAAGGCGTGTTTTTAAAGGCAGCCCTGGTTTCGGCAAGTGTCATTGGTTTAACCTGGTAAAAACTGCTTTCGTTCACCCTGGTTTGCAGCGTTTGGGGGTTTACCAGCAGATAGTATTCTTTATTGCGATTTTCAAACCGGCGCAATACGATCCAATCCTGCGGGTAGTTATGAGCCCAGCCGTAGTAAACCTCGTATTTGGTGATATCGAGGAAATTTTGCTGTGCATATGTTAAAGCCGGTATTAGTAAAACGGATAAAAGGAGGCAAAATCTGGAAAGGGCTTTCATATTAAAGTCACAAATAAACGAATCCTAAAATTGTTTCAGCTATTAGTTAAGTAATAAGGATATTTGCTGCTGTAAAAATATTGGATTAAATGACCCGTTTATCTGTCAATATCAACAAAATTGCCACGCTGCGAAACTCACGTGGAGGCAATAATCCCGACCTGATACAAGTCGCCAAAGATTGCGAGCGCTTTGGTGCGCAGGGTATCACCGTTCACCCGCGGCCCGATGAAAGGCATATCCGTTATAACGATGTTTTTGAGCTAAAGAAGATAGTTACCACCGAATTCAATATCGAGGGCAATTGCCAGCAACAGAAGTTTATCGACCTCGTATTGGCCAATAAGCCTGAACAGGTAACCTTAGTGCCGGATGCTTTGGGGCAGATCACCTCCAATCATGGCTGGGATACCATTACCAACCAGGAATATCTGAAGGGCATGATCAAAGTATTTAAGGATGCGTGTATCCGTGTTTCCATATTCGTTGACCCCATAGCTGAGATGGTTGAAGCTGCGGCCACAACAGGTACTGACCGCATAGAACTCTACACCGAAGCTTACGCGCATCAATATCATAAAAATAAAGAACAGGCAATTGAGCCCTATGTAAAAGCTGGCGAAGCTGCACAAAAGGCTGGATTAGGCATCAATGCCGGGCATGATCTTGACCTGCATAATTTAAAATATTTTGCACAAAATATTCCCCATTTGGATGAAGTGAGCATAGGGCATGCTTTGATCTCGGATGCGATTTATTATGGGTTGGAGAATACGATACAAATGTATTTAAGGCAGCTGGCTTAACGTAGAATGGTAAGACTGCCTGCTATTTTGCCAAAACACACTGGCTGCTTTACATCAATGATATAATAATAAACGCCGGTCGGTAACGGGGTCCCATTTATGGTTCCGTCGAAAGGGCTGGGGTAGTTGATCGAATGGAAAAGTAATTGGCCATTGCGAGTGAAGATACGGACGTCGGCACCCGGGAACTTTTCAATGCCCGTAAGGTTCCAGGTATCATTTATCCCATCATTGTTTGGAGTAATGGTGTTGGGGATTTTGAGCGCAACTAAAATAGTCTCGGTCACCTTTGTTCGTTCGCTTTCGCAATCCCCGTGCACACGCGATATGTAAAAATCGGTGGTTTTATCCACTTGCCTATAAAATATGCCGGTTTTATTAGAGTCAATAGGCGTATTGTCGTTAGCTTCTGCATATAATTTAAAAGTCTGAGCCGTATCTGGGTTAGTTGCAGTAATATTTATTTGTCCCGGCAGGCAAAGAGTTGAGCCTTGCGCTGCTGGTGGTATCAGGGCAGGCGAAACGTTAATGACATTAAAAACGGCAACTGCCCGGCATTCAGAAGATGCTTGCACCACAAGCTGATAGGTTCCCGCCCCAATCCAGTTTAGTACTTTATTTTTGCCGACGACCTGACCTGTGTTCACATCGGTCCATGTATATAGAATATCTCTTGTACCTGCCTCGACATTTTCAATAACAGGAACAATAGCCCCAAGGTGCTGATTGCATTTGTCATTTGTTACCGCCGTTTCCGTTTGTGAGATTGACAAGACCGAGGATGGCAGATTATACGAGCCCAATAGTTCGGTACAGTAATGGCTATCATAAATATATAAATTGTAAACCCCGCCATCGAGGCCTGATAATTTTAAAATAGGGGTGTTGTCGGTTACGATGATACCGTCTGATAAGCGATTGCCCTGGCTGTCTGCAAAAAAGAACTTTAAGTTGGAGAATCCCGTTTCTAACGTAACTACAATTGAACCGTTGGATAACGCACAATCAGGATTGGTTATTTTTACGTCAACAACAGCCGGCACCTGTAATGTTGAGTTAACATAGTAAACTTTACTTGTTAATTGGCAGGCGCTATTATACAGAAACAGCTGATAATCGCCAACCGGAACATTCTTAAGGTCGGCAGTTGTGGTAGACGTTGAAACTATAACCCCGGACACCTGCTTACGCCATTCATATTTAGTTGCGCCTGTAACTTTAATGCCGCTAATAGCGCCTGTACCTTTGGTGCAACTTGAAATTCTGATCGAAACATTGCTGTCGTCAATCGTTATCCCATTCGCATTTTCCACTACAATAGGCGTGCTGTAGGTTAGCGTTGGACATCCGCTGTTGTCAATTACCTGGAGCGTGTAAGTCCCGGCAGGTATTTTCGTTAGGTTAATAGAATGCCCGACTATCGTATTATTGGCATCGCGCCATATATAAAGTATTTTTCTGCCCGCAGAGGTTACCGATAAGCCTGTAATACTGCCGTTAGTGTCGTCACATGCAGGCTGTTTGATTACAAGTTTGGAATAATCAATTACGGGGCAATCGGGCTTTTCAGCGTTCTTATTCGAAATGCGGTATGAAACCGGTACGCCAAAACTGGAAAAAGCCTGGATAAAAGATATAAATAAAAAAATAAGCAATGTCTTTTTGGCGGGCATGATTCAGGTATTTAAAAACTAATTTACTAGTTTTTTGTGAAGAAATAGTATTAGTCAGTATCTGTAAAACCAGTGTCACTATAAGATTACCCGATTGTTACTCAATTTCTAAAATTGTACCTTTGCACCAAAATTTAGAGGGACATCGAATTTCATGAAGTTGAACACAAATTATCAGGAGAAATTTCAGTACAGACACATTGCTCCGAACGCCGCGGACACGGCTCAAATGTTAAAAACGATTGGTGCAGGTTCACTTGATGAATTAATCGCACAAACTATTCCATCTAACATCAGGCTAAAAAAACCGCTCAACCTACCACCGGCAAAAAGTGAGTTCGATTACCTGAACACCCTTCGCCAAGCCGCATCAAAAAACAAAGTATTCAAGTCTTTTATCGGACGGGGATACTATGACGTGATTGTGCCGGGTGTAATACAACGCAATATTCTGGAAAACCCGGGATGGTATACCCAGTATACGCCATACCAGGCCGAAATTGCCCAGGGACGTTTACAGGCATTGCTGAATTTCCAAACCATGGTAATCGACCTGACAGGGATGGAAATTGCTAACGCTTCGCTGCTTGACGAAGGTACAGCTGCTGCTGAAGCCATGTTTATGCAATACAGCCTGCGTAAAAATCAGGATGCGAAAATCTTCTTCGTATCCGACGAGGTGTTCCCGCAAACTATAGATATTTTAAAAACACGTTCTGAACCTTATGGTATACAAATCCAGATTGGCGATCACCGCAAGGTTGAACTGAACGAAAATATATTCGGAGCTATTGTGCAATACCCTGCCGGTCACGGCGCGGTATATGATTACTCTGATTTTGCTGCAAAAGCACATGAGAAAGGCATCAAACTGACTGTAGTTGCCGATATTATGAGCCTTGCCTTATTAACTCCTCCGGGCGAGTGGGGCGCTGACGTCGTAGTTGGCTCAACCCAACGTTTTGGGGTGCCAATGGGCTTTGGTGGTCCGCATGCAGCTTTCTTTGCAACCAAAGAAGAATACAAACGCTCCATACCAGGCCGTATCATCGGTGTAACCATTGACAGCGCAGGCAACTATGCTTTGCGTATGGCCCTGCAAACCCGTGAGCAACATATTCGACGCGATAAAGCGACTTCAAACATCTGTACTGCACAGGCATTATTGGCTATTATGGCCGGGTGCTATGCCGTATATCATGGTCCTGAAGGTATCAAACTGATTGCTGAACGTATACATGGTTTATCAATATTGCTTTCTCAATCGTTAGAGCAATTAGGTTACAAACAATTAAACGAATCCTATTTCGATACATTGAAATTTGATTTAGGCGAACTGGTTGGACCAATCCATGCTGAAGCGATTAACCATGAAATGAACCTGAATTACGAAGGTTCAGTGGTGACTATTTCTATCGACGAAACCACTTCATCAGAAGATATTAAAACCATGGTTCGCTTTTTTGCCAAAGTAAAAGGCAAAACTTTGAGCGATGTGAGTTTTGATGAGCTGAAAGCCAACATAGAGACAGTAATCCCGGCTGCTTTACAGCGTAAGTCGGAGTTCCTGACCCATGCTATCTTCAATACGCATCATTCAGAGCACGAGATGTTGCGTTATATCAAATCGTTGGAGGCCAAAGACCTTTCTTTGTGTCATTCCATGATCGCGCTGGGCTCATGTACCATGAAATTGAATGCCACTACTGAAATGGTTCCGGTTACCTGGCCTGAATTCAGCAAGATGCACCCGTTTGCACCTGCCGACCAGGTAGGCGGCTACATGCAAGTGTTTGACGAATTGAACAACTGGTTATCAGAGATTACCGGTTTCGCCGCGATGAGCTTGCAGCCAAATGCTGGCGCTCAGGGTGAATACGCTGGTTTAATGGTGATCCGCGCTTATCATCATGATAGGGGCGAGGGCCATCGTAATATTGCATTGATCCCGTCTTCAGCACACGGTACCAACCCAGCTTCGGCAGCAATGGCCGGGATGAAGATCGTGGTGGTGAAATGCGATGAGAACGGAAATATTGATGTAAACGATCTTCGTGAAAAAGCAGTACAGCATAAAGATGATCTTTCTTGCCTGATGGTAACCTACCCTTCAACCCATGGCGTTTTTGAGGAAGGTATTATTGAAATGTGCGAGATCATTCACCAAAATGGCGGCCAGGTTTACATGGATGGTGCCAACATGAACGCGCAGGTAGGCTTAACCAGTCCTGCTAACATCGGTGCTGATGTTTGCCATTTGAATCTTCACAAAACATTCTGTATACCGCATGGTGGTGGTGGCCCGGGTATGGGCCCAATCGGTGTTGCCAAGCACCTGGTGCCTTATTTGCCAGGCCACGCTGTGGTGGATATTGATCGTGGTAAATCTATCCACGCTGTTTCTGCTGCTCCATGGGGCTCTGCGTCTATCCTGATCATTTCTCATGCTTATATCGCAATGATGGGCGCTGATGGCTTAACCAATGCTACCCGTTATGCTATACTGAATGCAAATTATATAAAGAGCCGTTTGAAACATCATTATCCTGTATTATACACAGGCGCTAATGGCCGTTGCGCTCACGAAATGATCCTGGATTGCCGCTCATTTAAAGGCGCGGGCATTGAGGTGATCGATATTGCCAAACGTTTGATGGATTATGGTTTCCACGCGCCGACCGTTTCGTTCCCTGTTGCGGGTACGGTAATGATTGAGCCGACAGAATCAGAGCCTAAACACGAATTGGATCGTTTCTGCGATGCGATGATTGCCATCCGTCATGAAATTGATGATATTGAAAAGGGCTTATTTGATAAGGTGAATAATCCGTTAAAGAATGCGCCACATACTGCCGCGGTAGTGACCGGTAACGATTGGGAGCATTCCTACAGCCGTCAGAAGGCCGCTTTCCCGCTGCCGTATGTAGCTGATTATAAATTCTGGCCTTCGGTTGGTCGTGTAAATGATACTTATGGCGACAGGACGCTGATTTGTTCATGCCCTCCGTTGGAACACTACGAATTTGAAGAAAGCGTGATTGAGTAAATGTGCAGATGAGAAGATGTGTGGATGAGAAAATGTGCAGATGAGAAGATGTGCTAATGGGAAATATGCTAGTGTGCAGATGAATTTAATTCGTCTGCACATTTTTTTATATAGGTTAGACGGTCATGCTATTTAATGCGTTATAATCGATGAATAATACCAGAAAATAATTGATCTATACTTGCTTGATAGTTATAAATTTACTTAACTTGTAGTAATCAATTATAAAAGCGTATTTTTTTCGCGGAATTGGGTACTTACATAACCTTTTAGATTTTGGCCCCGTATAAAGTTACATATGATTAATACTAACGGTTCTGTAAGCATTTTGCTGGTTGACGACGATGAAATAAACAATTTCATCTCGATCAAATTGATAAAAAAGGCCTTATTAAATACTGACATCATGGCCTGCCTGCATGGTAAATATGCAATTGATCTTTTGCTGGATATTCAGCGAAACGATCCTGCTAAATTGCCAGATTATATTTTATTGGACATCAACATGCCTATCATGAATGGATGGGAGTTTTTGGATGAGTACACGCGCTTAAATATCGATCCGTTAGGTAAATGCAAAGTGTATATTATCTCATCGTCCGTATTCAGCAACGACATCAATAAAGCACGGTCTTACCCGGTTGTGAAAGACTTTATCTCGAAACCATTGAACGTTGAGAAGATTAAAGAGCTTTTCGAAGTGGCTAACCACGTTTAAGAAGTTGAAAGGCTGCAAAGTTTCAGAGTTGTAGGGTTACTTCTTATTTTACAAAATATCAGTTTAAACAGATATCTAAAAAGCATTTCAACTTCACAGCAATTTCGTTACAGCGAATTGATCATTGAAATAACTTACTTTGCCTACAGGACCCGATTTGGCATGGTAAAATAAACAGGTATAATTTTCTTCTGCCGCCTTTTTCCCATATTCTTCTCGTAATTGCATTGCTTTACGACCGTCGTAATCATACTTCGCTATAAATTTTCTTAATAATTGCTCTGGTTCAGGCAATTCGTCACCGCCATAAAAACATTTTTCACCCCTATCATTTACCCAAAATACCTGGTGAAAAGGACAATGTCCGCCCGATAATTCATATTGTATACCATGCCTCAATTCTCCTGATCCTTCCAAAAATTGAATCTTAACCGAATCTTTTAGCGCCTCAAATATTTCTTTGTGGTAAGATGACGACTTACCTGCTAATGCAATCTCCCATTCTGCTTTTTGGATGACATGTGTAGCGTGCGGGAAGCTTGGTTCGAGTTTACGATTGCGTTCAACTACCAATCCGCCTGAATGGTCATAATGCAGATGCGACATGAGTACAAGGGTCACATCATCCGGATCGAAACCATTGTTGCGTATATTTTGGTGAATCAACAATTCGTCACGTGTATCTTTAAAGCCAAGCCCGGCATCAAACAGGATCAGATCATCAGAAGTTTCCACCAAAAATGGATTGACATGGATAAACAAAGAACCCGGGCGGTCTTTTGTGCTATCGGTTTGAGGATCAAAGGGTATAAATTTTTTGGAAGAATCGACTGAATAAGACCCTTCACCTAATGAAAAAATCTCCATAAATTTTTAATGTGCAGATGTGTAAATGTGCAGATATGCAAATGAAAAACGCAATTTTTGGCCGGCAAATAATCTGCACATCCCTGCATCTGCACACTTGCTCATTCTCGCATCTGCACATTTTCTCATTCGCACATCTGCATATCTGCACATTTCCTATCTTTACTTTTTAAAGCGCAAAGATATGGATAAACGGTGGGCGGTAAGAGAAAAGCCTGATAATACAGATGTCATAAAATTGGCCGATGAATTGGGTATCGACACCGTTCTGAGTACTTTGCTGACCTACAGGGGCATAAAAACCTATGAAGATGCCCGTTATTTTTTCCGCCCTGATCTGAGGCACCTGCATGATCCCTTCCTGATGGCGGATATGGAAAAAGCTATAGAAAGAATAGAACGCGCCATTGCTGCCGGAGAAAAGATATTGGTTTATGGCGATTATGACGTAGATGGCACTACGGCGGTGTCGCTGGTCTATAGTTTTTTCTCCAAACTCTACGACAGGGTTGAATATTACATTCCCGACCGTTATTTAGAGGGCTATGGCATATCCACTCAGGGCATTGACTATGCCGCAAACAATGGTTTCAGTCTAATTATCGCGCTGGATTGCGGCATTAAATCGGTTGATAAAATTGCTTATGCTAATACCAAAGGCGTAGATTTTGTAATCTGCGATCACCACTTGCCGGGTAAAGAATTGCCTGAAGCTGTTGCGGTGCTCGACCCAAAACGTGCTGACTGTGAATATCCCTACAAAGAATTATCAGGTTGTGGAATAGGTTTTAAGCTGA
>JAFAKI010000240.1 GCA_019235595.1 Mucilaginibacter sp.
TGCCTCATCTTACCGACTTTCAAAAGTTTTTGTTAGCTGGCCCTGTAATGAGTGATAGCCAATATCATATCTTTAGAAAAAACAGGGCCAGGATAAATAAGTGGAGGACAAAGTAGTTCTATTGTCCTATACCCCTCTAAACACCACAGTAGCGTTATGCCCACCAAAACCAAAAGTGTTGCTCATAGCGACTTTAACTTTGTGGTTGATGGACTCCTTTAACACGATTTTCAGATCAGAAGGAATTTCAGGATCAAGCGTTTCAGTATTGATAGTCGGTGGAACGATGCTGTTCTGAATAGCTAATATTGAAATAATCGCTTCAACCGCACCGGCAGCGCCGAGTAAGTGGCCGGTCATGGATTTGGTGGCGCTGATCTTCATATTCAAATCTCCGTTGCTGCCCAATGCTGAAATCGCTTTGGTTTCAGAAAGGTCACCTACATGAGTTGAAGTTGCGTGCATGTTCATATAATCAACATCAGCTACATTTATTCCTGATTGTTTCAAGGCATTCTGCATAGCCCTTGTTGCGCCAATGCCTTCGGGATGAGTGGCGGTCATATGATAAGCATCAGCTGTCATAGCAGCGCCGGTTATTTCAGCATAGATTTTCGCACCGCGTTTTACAGCGTGCTCGTATTCTTCCAATATCAACGCTCCTGCACCCTCAGCCATCACAAAACCATCACGATCTATATCAAATGGCCGCGAAGCACGCTGCGGATCATCGTTTCTTGACGACATTGCCTTCATCGAACTAAATCCACCAAACGAGGCCGGCGTGATCGGAGCTTCAGACCCACCTGTCACAATAATTTTGGCATCACCCAACCGGATATGATTGAACGCCTCCATGATGGCGGTATTGGAAGTGGCACAAGCTGATATTGGCGTGTAATTAATCCCCATAAAACCATTGCGGATCGAGATCATGCCTGACGCCATGTTGGTCAGGAACTTCGGCACAAAGAATGGGTTGAACCTCGGGTGACCGTCGCCCACGGCATATTCGGTCACCTGCTGTTCAAAGGTCTCCATACCACCCTGCCCGGTACCCCATATTACGCCTACATCAAACGGGTCCATGGTGCTCAGGTCGAAACCTGTGTCTTTTAAGGCTTCGTCTGTGGCGACGAGCGCATATTGCGTAAATGGATCGGTTCTCTTTATTTCAGCGCGATCGAGGTGATCGGTAACATTAAAGTCTCTCAGTTCGCAGGCAAATTGTGTCCTGAACAATGATGCATCAAATTTGGTGATCCTGGCCGCACCACTTTTACCATCCACAATACTTTGCCAGAACGCCTTTACATTATGGCCAAGCGGCGTTAATGCCCCTAACCCCGTTACTACTACCCTATTCAACATAGTTTTATAAATTCATTGCAAATGTATAATACCGATTGGTATTTTAAGTAATCGATATGTAAACACTGCTATTTGCGCAAAGGTAACAAAATAACACATTTGAGGGTTGACGCTTATAAAAGCGCATAAATTCCTTAATAAAATCGCAATTGAGAAGCAAAATCGGCTTTATTGGTCGCGTAGACTTGTATTCTCAAAAAAATATTCGCTATCTTTATAACAACAAGATATATACGCCGTTAGCTCTATATATCGGCGTTCAACTATAACCGTCATCCCCTAACTGATTTTCTTTCCGGCAACCATTAGTTATTAACCATCTAAATAAAGGGTTATGAAACTTAAACATAAAATTCGCGTTGGCTTTGGCCTGATCTTCATCACTAACCTTTTAGCAGGTTCGTTATCTCTATTTTATATCAACGAGCTCTCCGAAGGGGCTAAAGTCGTTCTCAAAAACAATTATGAAACGTTGACCTTTGCCCGTGAAATGAGAACGGTGCTGGATGACAATACTGTTCCGCTCAACGATGCAGCAAAAGCTTCGTTCGATAAATCGCTGGTAAAACAGGAACATAACGTGACCGAAAAAGGGGAAGATGTGGCTACGGCGTCACTACGGAAAGACTTTAATGAGCTGAAAAGTAACACTGCTGATCTTTCGCAACAGCAGGCGTCAGTACACGCCATCCGTGTTGATTTGCGCACCATCGAGCAGTTAAATATGCAGGCCATCGTTCAAAAACATACCACAGCGCAGGAGTCGGTGAATAAAGCTACTATTATTTTGGGATTGATCGGCTGTTTAACCTTCCTGGCATTGTTCAGCTTTAGTGTTAACATCAGCGGCTTTATTTCCGATCCGTTGATTGCCCTTTCAGATGGTTTGGACGAAATTGGCCGCAAAAACTACGACTATCGCCTGAACTTTACCAAGAGCGACGAGTTTGCTGCGGTATCGGATGCCTTTAATGAGATGGCCGCGCACCTCAAAAAACATGATCATGACAGCGTTAGCGAAATACTGGCGCAAAAACAACGTGTGGAAGCCATTATTGAACAGATGCATGACGCGGTGATCATCCTGAATGAGAAGCGTGAAATACTCCACATCAACACCGAGGCTAAAAACCTGCTCGATTTGCATGAACACCGGATGTGCGGCAAACCAGCCCAACAGTTTGCAGCCAACAATAAACTTTTCCAGACCATACTGGATACAGAAGACGATCTGAGCTCATTAAAAATAAAACTCGACGGAAAAGAATCTGTGTTCCAACTGGAAAATGTAAAACTCTATATCCCGAATATTGCCAGCATCAGGCCAGATGAAGTGAACATTGCCCGCGTACCTGTAGGACAGATATATGTTTTGCGGAATTTGACTGAGATACACGCTATTTAGAGGTTAGTTAATCAGTTAACTAGTTAATCAGTGACTAGGTGATTCATGATCACTGGTTAACCGATCACTGATTAACTGGATCCTGTCGCTTTACACCAGCACAAATGTCGTTTACGACACTCACCTATTCTTTGGTATGCTTGTAACTTTATGATATTAATGCCGACGATATGAAAATGTTAAACAAGCAATTTACAGCAACATTACTGAAAAGCCCGAATAAGGGTGGGTGGACTTATGTGATCTGGCCGGAATCGGTTAACTATTTTAAAACGAGGGGTTTGGTAAAGGTTAAAGCTACGGTTGATGGGCATCCATTCAATAGTTCGTTCATGGCTTTGGGGGGCGGCACGCATAAATTGCCTATAAAATCTGAACTTAGGGACCTGATCAAAAAGGAAGCCAGCGATACCGTTACGGTGAATTTATTGGAGTGGGCAAATTGATGGGATAAGAGCGTTGTCAGTCTGAGCTTGTCGAAGACTATGCGGGCAGGGCCTTTACGCGCACCCTTCGACAAGCTCTGGATGACACCCAATTTTTTTAATGACCCGAATTTGCTTTATATTTGATTTTTGCAAATCATCGGAGGCATGGCAATTACAACAATCGAAGATTTTTACAGGGAGACAACCAACATTATTCCTGAAGGAATTAATAAAGAGATCGGTCATTTCAATGTATTCCGGATTGACGATATGATCGCCCATACTAAAAAGAAGGGCGTTATGCCCTACAACCGCCGGGCTTATTACAAGATCAGCATGATACGCGGCCGTAACAAGGCTGAGTATGCGGATAAAGTGATCCATATTGAAAAAAATGCCCTACTGTTTGCCACGCCAAAGATCCCGTACAATTATGTTCCGCTGGATGATAATCAATCGGGCTTGTTCTGCATTTTCACGCCGGAATTTCTTGTTCAAACCAAAAGCGGGATTGTGCTTGATGACCTGCCTATCTTCCAGCCGGGCGGTTACCCTGTTTTCCAGGTATCGGACGAACAGGCTGAAGAAATATCTGCCATCCTGATCAAAATGCATAAGGAGTTGTCGTCAGATTATGCATACAAATATGATCTGATACGCAATTATGTTTTGGAGCTAATCCATTACGGACAAAAGTTACAGCCGGCCACCTCTCTTTACCCTGCGCATAACGCATCTGCCCGTGTTTCATCGTTATTCATTGAATTGCTTGAGCGGCAGTTCCCTATTGAGTCGCCCAACCAGCGCTTGAGCCTCCGCACCGCAAAGGATTATGCCGACCGCCTCGCCGTGCATGTGAACCACCTGAATAAAGTGCTAAAAGAAAATACCGGCAAAACTACTACTGATATCATCAGCAGCCGTGTTATCCAGGAAGCCAAAATCCTGCTTAAACAAACCAACTGGAATATCTCGGAGATTGCCTACAGCCTGGGCTTTGAACAGGTGGCGCATTTCTCTAACTTTTTCAGAAAGCAAACCACGCTTGCACCGCTTACCTTCCGCGCATAATACCTGATGTTTGATTTTTGCAAACATTGGATTGAAGTTTGCAAACACCCGCCAAACTTTCCGGGCTAATTTTGTTCTATCAAAACAACAAGAAAAAAGATGGCAACAAACAACAAAATAGCCCTGGTAACTGGCGGCAGTCGCGGACTGGGCAAAAATATGGCAATTAAACTGGCCGAAAAAGGCATCAACGTAGTGCTTACTTATAACAGCAAAAAAGATGAAGCCGACGAGGTAGTGGCCGAAATTGAAAAGATCGGACCAAAAGCTGCCGCCCTGCAATTGAATGCAGGCGACATAAAAAGCTTTGATGCATTCTTCGTTCAATTTAAAACTGTATTGAAGGATACCTTTGGAACAGATCATTTCGATTTCCTGATTAACAACGCAGGTTTCGGTTCCTACAATCTATTTGCCGAAACTACCGAGGAGCAATTCGACCAACTGATGAATGTTCATTTCAAAGGTGTATACTTCCTGACTCAAAAAGCATTATCGATTATTAATGATGGCGGGCGCATTATTAATATTTCATCAGGCCTGGCACGATTTGCTTATCCTAACTACTCAGCCTATGCGTCAATGAAAGGTGCAGTAGAAGTGTTGAGCCGTTATATGGCTAAAGAATTGGGCGCACGCGGTATTGCGGTAAATGTAGTAGCTCCTGGCGCTATCGAAACAGATTTCGGTGGTGGTCATGTACGGGATAATGAAAACGTAAATAAAATGGTTGCCGCTGCAACTGCATTGGGTCGTGCAGGTGTGCCTGACGATATTGGCGGCGTGGTAGCATTTCTATGTACCGAAGAAGGCCGCTGGATCAATGCGCAACGCATTGAAGTATCCGGCGGGCAGAATATATAATTGAACCAATCTAACCCCAGTATGTCATCGAATTTGCATGGGGTAGGAATATGCGTAAAAGCAAGTGAGAAATCTTCTACTCCAAGCAAATTGAATAATGCTAGGTGTATAAGATTTCTCCTCGCGCCACGCTCCACCCACCTTGCTCGTCGAAATGACATTTTTTTGTTGTAACAATCCGTTGTTCACACCATCATAGTATTGATGAGCAACGAAAACAGCAAACTGGAGCGCCGGCTGTGGGGGATCACTATTTTCCTGGTGCTTATCGGCATAGCAGTTGTTGTACGCCGGGCTGTATTCCTTAGCCACATGAGTATGTCCGGGAATAATATTCCCACCAAATCAGCCGTGCCAGATGATGGGTTCGCGGCACATCCGCAGTTAACACTCATTCATATCACAGCAGGCTTGCTCTTCATGCTTTTGGCGCCGCTGCAATTCATTAAAAGAATAAGAAATAACTATCCTAAAACACACCGCACCATCGGATACACGGTATTGGTTTCAGGTTTGATCATCGGCACAACGGCGCTGATAATGGGCGCAATAATGGCTATTGGCGGCCTAACCGAAACCCTGGCTGTGACGACGTTCGGCGTCCTATTTCTTTTATCGCTGATGAAGGCTTACCTGTATATTCTGAAAAGAGAGTTTGACCTGCACCGCGAGTGGATGATACGTGTATTGGCAATTGGTCTGGCCGTAGCTACTACCCGGCCTATCATGGGTATTTTCTTTGCCACAAGCAGGTTAACAGGTTTAACCGTTCAACAATTTTTTGGCATTGCTTTCTGGATAGCCTTCCTTTTGCATATTTCATTTGCGGAATACTGGATCAGGAGGACACGAAAGAAATACTATACAGACACAACGCCACCATTACGGGTTGTTTGATCCCATAATATAGTTGGTAGTCGGTACTATCTCCCACTAACGCCCCCATCAAAAGCTTCCCGCACATCATCATTATTACCTCAATGTTGAAAAATTATTTTCAAATAATATATATAGTCTATAGATTTTATATACTATATTGCGTCAAGAAATGTTAAGATATTTTAAAAACCACTTGCAAAGCAGTTTGTTTCACGCATAATTATATACTATTCAACAACTTAATCTTATAACCCATGGCCGATCAAAAACCAAAACAAACAGCTTTAGGTGACGTTGCAGCAAGACAACTCGCCATAGCAACACGCACCGTACCCCAACTTTCAACTATTACCCCGCGCTGGTTGACCCATTTGTTAAACTGGATACCGGTTGAGTCGGGCGTATACCGGCTGAACAAGGTAAAGGATGCCGACAACGTAGAAGTTGATTGCTCTGCACGCGACGAACGGTCGCTCCCATCAACGTTTGTTGATTATATTGAGAATCCGCGTGAATACAATCTCAGTGCCGTAAACACGGTCTTGGATGTGCACACCCGCGTATCCGACTTGTACAGTAAGCCTTATAACCAGATCAGCGAACAGCTGCGCCTTACAATAGAAATTGTGAAGGAAAGGCAAGAGAGCGAACTGATCAACAACAAGGAATACGGTTTATTAAATAGTATCGTGGCTTCGCAGCGCATCAAATCGCGGACGGGCTCACCAACGCCGGATGATTTGGACGATCTGATTACAAAAGTATGGAAAGAGCCGGGTTTCTTCCTGCTCCATCCCAAAGCCATTGCTGCGTTTGGCAGGGAATGTACCCGGAGAGGTGTCCCACCGCCAACAGTACCATTGTTCGGGTCGCAATTCCTTACCTGGAGGGGTATCCCGCTGATCCCTTCTGATAAAGTGCCGGTTGTCAATGGCAAAACCCAAATCATTCTAATCAGAACAGGTGAAAGCCGTCAGGGCGTTGTCGGATTGTATCAGCCTGGGTTGCCCGGCGAGCAGTCGCCCGGTTTATCGGTAAGATTTATGGGTATCAATAATAAAGCGATTGCCTCTTACCTGGTTTCTCTATACTGCTCATTAGCCGTGCTGGTTGACGATGCCATAGCAGTACTTGACGATGTTGAAATAGGAAATTACTATGAGTACAAATAATTATCCCGAAGGCTTCCCCGACGTTTCGGTGCTTGAACAACTGGCGAACCAGTTTTTTTCTGCGCTGCCGGGGACCGCGCAGGCAACGTCCCCCGACTTACATCTTCCTGAAACGGCGTTCAAGTCGGGAAACCTGGACAATGTCAGCCCGTTAACGGCTGGTAATATTCCGGCTTCAGCGGCTTATGGCAGCATTCCCCCGTCGGGAATCAATGTTTTGAGCGGCGTTGATCTGCCCCATGCACATCCTATCGTGCCGTCACCCCAATCGGTTGGTTTTGGGAATGTCCCGCCTTCTGCAGGAGGCTTTGGGGTGTCTCCCCTATCAATTGTCAATCCTGGTGCCATTGATCTCAGAGATCCCGGACCGGGCATACCCAATAATTTTACCGGACTGGGGCACATACCGCCTTCTGTTGCCGGAAGCGGCATTTCCCCCTCAGCTATTGATCAGGGTAATGCTGTGGATATAAAAAACCCGCAAACCAGCCTTCCGGACCAGAACAACTTAGGGTTGGGCCATGTACCGGCATCTGTTGCAGGTGGCGGGAGATCGCCCTCGGCAAAAAATGCTGAGCTGACCAATATACAGGAAGCTAAGCCAGCCCTGCCTGATGCAAGCAGCACCGGGTTGGGGCATGTTCCGTCATCCGTTGCGGGCAGCGGTATTTCACCATCAGCTATCGAACAAAATAATGCGGTCGATATCAACAATCCCCAAACCAGTTTTCCTGATCCGCACCGGTCTTTGAAACCTGATCAGCAACCGCCCGATACAGCAAATGGATACTCATCTTACTTAGTGGGCATCAACAACTTTCAAAATTTTCACCGGGATACAGATTTATTTCCCTATCTGCCATTTCAGTCTGAAAATCATTTTGAAACAGAATTGGCCGAAGTACTTAAAAATATACCTTCGCTGCCTGTTACCCCACAATTACCCGGCGCAAATCCAACAGGGTCGGCGTTTTATTTTCTGAATGAGAAAAATCACTTTAACACATTCGTTAACGCTACTGCCAACGCAGAGAAAGAACTGGATAGTTCTAACCAAAGCTCTTTTGATGTCAACCGTGTTAAGCAAGACTTCCCGATCCTGCAAGAATTTGTAAATGGCAAGCCGCTGATTTGGCTTGACAATGCCGCCACAACGCAAAAACCCAAACAGGTGATTGACCGCATAAGTTATTTTTACGAGCATGAAAACTCCAATGTGCACCGCGCCGCGCATGAGCTTGCAGCACGGTCGACTGACGCTTATGAGGATGCCCGGAAAAAAATTCAGGCATTCCTGAATGCAGGCTCCCCTAACGAGATCGTATTCGTACGCGGTACCACGGAAGCCATTAACCTCGTCGCCAAAAGCTGGGGAGAACAAAACCTTAACGCAGGAGACGAGATCATCCTAAGTCACCTGGAGCACCATGCCAACATTGTACCCTGGCAACAACTTGCCGCAAAAAAGGGACTTAAGATAAAAGTTATCCCGGTGGATGACGATGGGCAATTGATACTTGGTGAGTATGCCAAACTATTGAATGCCAAAACCAAACTGGTATCCGTTTCTCAAGTTTCCAACGCGCTGGGTACCATCACCCCTGCCAAACAAATAGTGGATATGGCACACCAGGCAGGGGCCAAAGTTTTGATAGATGGCGCTCAGTCGGTTTCTCATATGCGGACGGATGTGCAGTCGCTTAATGCAGACTGGTTTGTTTTCTCCGGTCATAAAATATTCGGTCCAACAGGTATCGGCGTGCTTTATGGCAAAGAAGACCTGCTAAATGAAACCCAGCCATGGCAAGGCGGGGGCAACATGATAAAAGATGTTACGTTCGAGTACACCCAATACCAAAATGCCCCATTGCGTTTCGAAGCGGGTACCGGTAATATTGCCGATGCGGTTGGATTGGGTGCAGCGATTGAATATGTCAGCAAGCTTGGTATTGAGTTAATAGCTCAATACGAGCACTATTTGCTGCTGTATGCAACCGGGCTTTTGAAAAATGTACCCGGATTGCATTTGATCGGCACTGCGCCAGATAAGGCAAGCGTTTTGTCGTTTGTTCTTGACGGCTATAGTACTGAACAGGTGGGATCAGCGCTCAACCAGGAAGGTATTGCCGTGCGTTCGGGCCACCATTGCGCACAACCTATTTTGCGCCGTTTTGGCGTGGAAAGTACCGTAAGGCCATCACTTGCATTTTATAATACCTGCGCAGATATCGACACGCTTGTTTCAACTTTATACCGCCTGGCCGAAAGCAGGCATAAATAAATCATAGGATCAGATGAGTAACAGGAACACAAAAGAATTTATTGACCTGCTTCATAAAACCCATAGGGCCGAATGGGAAGCTACGCCCTCAAACCAGCAGGCCATACAGTGGTTAAATGACCTGATCGAGTTCCTTTTTCCGGATAATCATCTTAGTAAACTATCCACCTACGAAGGTATACTGAAGAAAAATCAGATCGACCTGGAGAATATCTTACTCAGCTACCTTGACCCGGCGGTGCTGGCTATTGAAAAAACCGTGGCTGACTTTTACGCCTCTCTCGAAACCATCTACGAAAACCTTCGCGAGGATGCCGCCAAAATATATGAAAAGGATCCGGCAGCAACCAGCATTCATGAAGTGATCGTGTCCTACCCCGGCTTTTATGCTATTGCCG
Source organism: Mucilaginibacter sp. (assembly GCA_019235595.1). Classification (GTDB taxonomy): domain Bacteria; phylum Bacteroidota; class Bacteroidia; order Sphingobacteriales; family Sphingobacteriaceae; genus Mucilaginibacter. Next base: position 9,870 of record JAFAKI010000240.1, read on the forward strand.
TTTACCGCATTTCTAACCGGTTATCTAAATTACATATACCCATACTGCCGCGCATATTGAGCGAACATGCCCACGGCAAAACCGGTGTGGATATACATCCCGGTGCAATTATCGGGGTGCCTTTTGTAATAGACCACGGTACTGGTATTGTGATTGGTGCAACAAGCATCATTGGAAAGAACGTTTGCATATACCAGGGGGTAACGCTGGGCGCGTCGCAGGTTAACAAGGACTTGTCTGCCATCAAACGCCATCCAACGGTGGAGGATAATGTCATCATATACGCTCGTAGCACCATTCTTGGCGGCAACACGGTTATTGGGCATGATAGCATTATTGGCGGCAGCGTCTTTTTAACCAAAAGCGTCGAGCCTTTTTCCAACGTTTTTAATACACATCAATTAAGGATAGATGTAAAACAGCCCCCGGCAAGTCTTACAGCCTAAACCTGAAAATTATTTTATGTTATCAAAGAAAACAAAATATGCGATTAAAGCACTCGTGACCCTTGGCAAAGCAGGCGGGAATAACCCTATGCATGGTTCAACCATAGCAGAAAAAGAAGGTATACCCAAAAAATATCTCGAGGCCATATTGGGTGAGCTGCGGAACGCCGGAATTGTTTACACCAAGAAAGGCGCCGGAGGCGGATATGCGCTGATAAAACCTCCCGAAGAAATTTCGTTGGTGCAAATTATCAGGCTTACCGACGGACCTATCGCCATGGTATCCTGTGCGAGTATCAACTATTATCATAAATGCGAGGAATGTCATAATGAAGACACCTGCGGCATTAAGACTACATTTATTGCCATTCGTGATGCGAGCTTAAAAATATTATCCGAAACCAGCATTGCGGATATGATTGAACGGGAAAGGGTTTTGAGCGAAGTATTAGCACTTAAAGCATAGAACCTTTCAAGCCTTCATTAATTATTAAAGCGGAGCAGGCAGCCCGCTTTAATAACTTTATTCGTCGTCGTAATGTCGATGATGCCGGTGACGATAAAAATTGTCATCGTCAAAATGCTTGTGATGATAAAATTCATCCCTGTCGTAATCATCGCGTTCTGGAGGTTCCAATATACGGCGAATCGCTACTTCTATGTGACGCGAAACACGTCCTTTTTCATATGAAGGAAGCGCGTCCAGTTGTTCGGCGGTAACCGTATGCAGATATACTACTTTCTCATCCAGCGTCGGGTCATATGAATTATAAGCAGGGTCACGGCGTTCGCGCTCGCGCTCATGGCGTTCGGCACGTGTATATAATTCAGCCATACCGATCGGGATCAACACAACCCGGTCGTCATCAATGCCGAGCTCGTTATCGTCAAGGTCAGCAATTAAGTACCGGACCTTGCGCGAATAGGTATCAAAAAGCAGGTCCTTTACTCTTCCTATTACTTTGCCGCTCCGGGCTTTTATCTTCCATCCGGAGATATCCGGTTCATTATCGACGATCTCGAAATTACTGTCATGGAGCTCCTCCATGCGGTGATCTATTTTTTCTTCAGTTGCCATAATTTTCAGTTTGAGGGCTAATTTATGTTAAACAATACTCCTGATAGCCGCAGCCGTTACCGACGTATAAGCGTGGTTTTCTACCAGTGGCTTGCCTCCGCTCTTATAAACATAAAAGTAATAATAGGCTGCAGCCAGAATAATAATAATGATGATGAGCCATATCCACCAGGCGCTACGGCTCCGTGGTTTTACCTCTAAGTGTGCCATATTTTTAATAGATAGGATATACTTTATAAACAAGTAGTTTACAATAAGTTTTTTTATTTTCTTAAAAAGAAAGGCATCATTATTGTAACGCACACCATGGATCGGATTTACCTTTTTTTAACGATGAGAAAGAATGTATTAGTTATCGAAGATGAACCCATCATTGCTGAAATGATCAGCATTATTTTAGAGATACAGGGTTTAAATGTAATCAGTTTGTCGGACACCAACAGAGCGCGGCAAACACTGCAGGACAAAGAAGTAGATTTAGCCCTGCTTGACCTTAACCTGAAAGGCGAGGGCGGCCAGGATTTATGTGACTATATTAAAGGCCAGGACGACCTAAAACACATACCAGTGATCCTGGTCTCGGCTAACATGGACCTCGAAGAAATAAAAGAGCAATGCCATGCTGATGACGTAATCCGCAAACCTTTCAATATTGATGACTTTATGCATACAGTAAGCCAATATGTGGAGACCCTGGGTTGATAGCCATTGTCCGATTCCGAACTTTTCTATTCCTGTCTATTGCCCCAACATCTGCCCAGAATTAGTAGAAAATACCGTTAAAATACGGGGTCGCTTTCGTGCGGTTAATCCATAATTTAGCCTAATAAATTCAATCATCATGGGCGTTATCATGCAAGCTTTTTATTGGGATTGCCCCAAAGATCTGCCTCAACAATTTCAATGGTGGAATTTTCTGAAGGATAAAATCTCGGGGCTGAACCAAGCTGGTTTCACGGCCATTTGGTTACCGCCCATTCATAAAGCCGCAGAGCAAAGTTCCATGGGCTACGACCCGTATGATTATTATGACCTGGGGGAATTTAACCAAAAAGGTGGTATAGAGACCTATTTTGGTACTAAGGCCGACTTGTTAGCCCTTATTGGCGAGGCAAAAAATTATAATATCAATATTTACGCCGATCTGGTGCTGAACCATAACAGCGGCGGCGATGCCGAGGTTAATCCGAATGATAACGTAACCCGTTGGACAAAATTTGACCCGGCAAGCAAGCTCTTCCCAAGAAATTGGGAATGTTTTCATCCGAGCGACTATGAAACTACCGATGGGATGACCTTTGGCGATATGCCCGATTTGTGCCATCGTAATCCAGACGTATACGACGCTTTACTGGAATACGGCAGATGGCTGTTGGAGAAAGTGGGTGTGGACGGCTTCCGTTTTGATTTTGTAAAAGGTTACGGCGCATGGGTAGTTAGGGCAATAATGGAAATGCGTGGATTAAAGGGCAAAGCTGAATTTAACCCTTTTGGTGTTGGGGAATGCTGGGATAGCGACCGCAGCATTTACGATTGGCTGCAGGAAGTCAATAACTGGAGCGACGACCCCGTTCACGCGTTTGATTTTCCTTTGCGTTACCGGCTGAAGGACTTATGTATGACCTACGGCTTCAGTCTGAAAACATTATTGGTCGGCGGCACACTGCTTACCGATAACATGCAAAATATGTCCGTCACTTTTGTTGAAAATCACGACATCGTGAGGAACAACCCTATTGTAAACGATAAACTGCTCGCCTACTCTTATATTCTCACCCATGAGGGCTATCCCTGTGTATTCTGGCAGGATTATTTTAACTGGAACCTGGGTATGGAGAACACGCCCAACGGCATTGCTGCGCTGGTGCGGGTACATGAAAATTATGCAGGCGGCACCACCTCGGTATTGTATGTTGATGACAATTTATACATCATACAACGGAATGGTTGGGGAAGTCAGCTGGGTTTGATCTACGTGCTGAATAATACGGCAAGCTGGAACGGAAAATGGGTTCAAACCCAATGGAAAAACAAAGCCTTCCAAACCGGTGCCTGGTGGAGCAGCACTACCAACGACGCCCCGCAGCCAAAACAAACCAACGCTGATGGCTGGTCAGACTTTTGGGCCCCGCCGAGAGGGTATACGGTTTATGTGCCGGTGTGAGGGGTGTGAGGTGACGATAACATCATCAAAGGCTGAAAGCTATCTTACTGACAGACAAGCTGGTTAACCAGCAACTTCGCCTATATTTCTGATAATTCCATATCATTCTGATAAAAAAAACTATATAATAAAACGACTGTTAATTATTTAACTATCTCAAAATCAAATAATTACATAAAATTAAACGAATTGGCATGACTGTAGCTGATATTATTCACCACTACATCATATAAAACAGATCATGAAAAAGTCGCTATTATATATCCTTTTAAATTCCTTTTTTTTATTGTCGGCATCTGCCAGCAACCATCTTTTCGCAGTTGATAAGTATCATATTAAAGACTCAACGCTGACTAAAACTAAAAAAGATACAGTTTATCGATCCTTGCCATCTCCTTTGCCGGCACCTCCGTTCCCAACCTCCGACTGGGATGGAGCACCACTGATAGGTGTTGATGCCACAGCGCCCAATTATCCTTTGCAAAAGGCGCTGAAGCTCACAAACAGCAAAGTAAAAATTTACGGATGGGCAGATATTGGCGGAAATATCAGTTCGTCAAAAAATTCTAACGCGCCAACGTCGTATAATCTAATCCCTAATACGGTGGTTTTAGATCAGATAGGCGTTAAATTTGATAAGCAGCCTAATATGATCCAAACGGATCATTTTGACTGGGGTTTCCTTTCAACCACTATCTACGGTACCGACTACAGGTATACTACCGGGAAGGGCTACTTTAGTAATCAGTTGTTGGAGCATAACAATAAATACGGATTTGACCCGGCCGAAATCTATGGCCTTTTTTACTTCCCGAAAGTGGCTGATGGGATGGTGCTAAAGGTGGGCCGTTATATATCGCCGGCTGATATTGAAGCGCAATGGGCAACTGACAACTATTTGTATTCTCATTCGTTAATGTTTACAGTCGACCCCTATACATTTACCGGCTTCCAGGCAACATTTAAACTAGGTTCATATTGGCAATTGGAAGTAGGCGCCCATGCCGGTAACGACATGGCGCCATGGAGCCATTCGGCACAATTAAATGGATTACTTATGGCGCGTTGGGTGTCAAAAGATAATAACAACTCGCTTTATGGCGGTATTAACGCTCTTGGCAACGGTAATTACACCCAGGGGCATGACAACCTGCAGATGCTGGTTGTGACATGGGGACATAAATTTAACGAGACTTTCCATATGATGACGGAAGCTTACTACATGTGGCAATACCACGCTCTTACCGGTGGTACCGTGATTAATGGCCCCTCTCAGCCGTTTTTTACGGGTGTAGGACCGGGCACTATGATTCCGGGAACAGAATTTGCCCAGGGTTTGGTAAACTACTTCCAGATTTTGTGTTCGCCCCGCGATTATGTTTCAATCCGGACAGATTTTTTGAATGATCCGCAGGCCGGACGTACCGGTTATGCTACATTATACTCAAGCCATACCATAGGCTTTGTGCACTATTTCAATAATTACATCAGGATACGCCCCGAGATCAGATATGAACGCGCTTATGCAAATGGAGTCACGCCATATGATAACGGAGCGAAAAAAGACCAATATACGGCAGCAATGGATTTAATTGTAAGATTTTAAATAAGATGGGGTACCACTCTTCAGCTAATGATACTTCTCTTCGAAAAATTAACAGCTGAATGTTTTAATTAAAAATTTAATAAAATGAAAACTATTAGATTACTGCTTCCGGTATTGCTAATGATAGTTTTTATGCAAAGTTCATTGGCAAAGGAAAAAATAGGTTTATACCTAACATTCAATGATTTCTTAAGTCACAAATTGAGCTATGAATCAGACGGTGGCGATCGGAATAAAATAAAACTGCATGATGTATTCGCCAGCGACAAAATTGCAGTTATACAAAATGGCCAAAAGCAGATTTTGTCAAAAAACAAAGTTTGGGGATATAGACTTGATGGCAAAGATTACCGCTTTTTCAACGATGAAGCGTATCGTATAATCGACACCGACGGTTTTTATATTTACGGTCACAACACACCTGTCCCCGCAGGCAAAGGGATCAAAGAATCTGAGTCGTTCTATTTCAGCTTGACGCCAGAAAGCACTATAAAAGCCTTGAGTATAGATAATTTAGAGTCTGCATTCCCAAAAGACACCAAGTTCCGGTATAAAATTGAAGGTTTTTTCAAAACCGACAATGAATTGACGGCCTATGACAACCACCTCAAAGAATATAAGTTGAAATACTTATATCACCAGACAGTTAAATAGGAATCCGACGATCTCGCTCTCGATTTTTAGATTACAAGGAGATTTGCATCAAACCCCTCAGATTTTCGCTGAGGGGTTTGATTTATAGAATGGCAACGCCCCCAGGATAAAAATCAGATCTTATTATATTCCACACTGTCCGAAGTTCGCAACTTCGTACTTCTAAACCAATAGCCCCCGCTGTGCGAAGTTTGCAACTTCGGACTGTCTCGTCCTAAAAAAAGTTTACAGGTTTTAGGATAATCCTGTTATAGGTTTACAGGTTGCATCAATGTCCTGTGATTCGTTTACAATTTTACGATTTGTCTGGTAATAATTTCTCCATAGCTTTTCTGTTCTATT
>JAFAKI010000233.1 GCA_019235595.1 Mucilaginibacter sp.
AGAGATTCACGCTCGAAAAGAATATTCATGATCTGCGCGGTAGTAGTGCCCTTCACTGCTTATTGTGTTTATTACTATGCGCATGTTTTCAAAAATGCACCTTATAAGTTTAGTGAATTTGATTCAATGAGCTTTGAATACGGCCCCGGTGCTGACAGTCTTATAAATAAATACTACTCGAAAACCGGCGAGTATCAATATGTAGATACACGTGATTCAATCATCAAAATGAACCTTCATTTGCCAAAAGAAGAGCTTTTATACCTCCACCGTAAAGCTGCCGACCTGGGTTTCTGGGATTTTCCAAATGTAGAGATAGGGGATACCACTCAAAGAAGAAACGGTATGCGACCGCTGCGTTATGTAATCGAGTTTAAATACAAACGTAAAACCAAAAAGGTGATCTATGATGAATCATTTAATGGCGACGAGCGGTTGAAAGATGCGAATCAACGTTTGATTAAGGAAATAAAGCTGGTATTGGCTAAGGAAGAGGGGAAGGAGAAATAGAAATGGTTAAGTAGTTGATTGAGTTGAATGGTTGGATTAAGTTATCATATAAAGAATAATTAACCACTTAACTTAATCAACACAATCAACTAATCAACAAAACTATTGCAATTTCAAAATCAAACAACTACATTTGCACCTCAAATTTTAAAACAAATAATTAATAACCATGTACGCAATAGTAAGTATAGCCGGACAGCAATTTAAAGTTGCTAAAGACCAGCAGCTCTTTGTACACCGTTTACAGGGAGATGAAGGCGCTAGTATTGAATTTGACAATGTGTTATTAGCAGAAAACGAAGGTAAATTCAAATTAGGTACTGATTTGAAAAATGCTAAAGTATCGGCTAAGATCGTGTCTCATTTAAAAGGTGATAAAGTAATCGTATTCAAAAAGAAAAGAAGAAAAGGTTACAAAAAGAAAAACGGTCACCGTCAGCAATTTACCAAAATAGAGATCACTGGTATCACATTATAATTAAGGTTTAAACGGGGATCTTAGTGATCCTATAAAAAATATAAGAAATGGCACACAAAAAAGGGGCCGGTAGCTCACGAAACGGCCGCGAGTCGCATAGCAAACGTTTAGGTATCAAGATTTTTGGTGGTCAGCCTGCAATTGCCGGTAACATCATCGTTCGTCAGCGTGGTACCCAACACAACCCAGGCCAGAATGTAGGTATCGGTAAAGACCACACCTTATTCGCTCTGGCAGATGGATTAGTAGTTTTCAAAAAGAAAGCTGATAACCGTTCATATGTATCAGTATTACCTGTTGAAGCTGCTCCGGTAGTTGAAGCACCAAAAGCAAAACCTGCTGCTAAAGCTGAAAAAGCACCAGTTGCTGAAGCTCCAAAAGCTGAAACTAAAAAAGAAGCTGCTCCTGCTGCTGAGGTTGCTGAAGAAGCCCCAAAAGCAAAGAAGGCTGCTGCACCAAAAGTAAAGAAAGCTGATAAAGAAGAAGGCGCTGAGTAATCAGTTCCTCTATAAAATAGAAAGCCCCGGTCTGAAGCAGATCGGGGCTTTCTATTTTGTTAACGGCCTACTAACGTAAAACTAATAGGCATTGTATACTGAACTCGTACCGGTCGCCCATTTTGTATTCCTGGCTTCCATTTGGGGGAAATACCTATGACTCTTACAGCTTCCTCGTCACAACCACTGCCAATCCCACGCACAACTTTTATATCGGTTAGAGAACCATCTTTCTCTACAACAAAGGAAATAAAAACCTTACCCTGTACTTTTTTCTCAAAAGCAACAGCAGGGTATCTAATATTCGATTGCAGGAATTTATAAAACTTTTCTAACCCGCCTGGGAAAGAGGGCTCCTGCTCAACTGCTGTAAAGATTTTGGAGTTACCTGCTGACGATGTCTCGGATTCAACTACGGGTGCATCTATTTTTATGTCAGCATTAGGGTCATTCCCACTTTTTGGAATAGATTGCTGGGCCTTAGCTAATGTAAATGCTGCAAGGGCAATGATTGTGATAAAGGTTTTTTTCATGTTATTTATTCTATTATAATTTTCTTGATATAAGGTACTTAAGATAAATAGCTTGCTACCGTCACATCAGATCGAAACTAACAGGAATTGTATATGCAACTCTAACAGGTCTGCCATTTTGTATTCCTGACTTCCATCTTGGGGAAATGCTTATGACTCTTGCGGCTTCCTCATCGCAACCACTGCCGATTCCACGCACAACTCGTACATCGCTCAGGGAGCCATCTCTCTCCACAATAAAGGAAATAAAAACCCTACCCTGCACTTTATTCTTAAATGCCGCTACAGGATACCTGATATTCGATTGCAGAAAATTATAAAACTTTTCTATTCCCCCCGGAAAAGTTGGCTCCTGTTCAACCGCTGTAAAAATCTTTCTGTCAGGAGGTAAGTTTCGCAAGGAGTCCATTAAAAGTTGTTGCTTTATAATGTTTTCTGGTGGTAGTTTAAAAGTTATAGGAACAACGTACTGAGCCCTGACTTGCAGTCCATTCAGTAATGCAGGGAACCAATTTGGTGAATTACTTATAGCGCGCCCAGCCTCTGCATCAATTTCAGGAGACACACTTCTCAAGATTTTTATATTGGTTAACGAGCCATCTTTTTCGACTACAAAGCCTACGAATACTTTGCCCTGAACTCTTTGTATAAGTGCTCTTTTAGGATAACCAATATTTTGTTGCAAATAATTGTAGAAATTGGTTATTCCACCTTGAAAATGCGGTTCCACATCAACGGAAGTATATAAAGTCTCTTTATTATCGGTATTTTTTGGATCAAAAGTCAAATCCTTTGTTGGGATGTCGAGCTCTTTGATGTTAAGTTTATCTAGATCAGGGGCATCTACTGACTTGTTTTGTGCCTTTAAGCTGACAGAAACAAGAAATAATAAGGTGATAAGTAAGGTTTTTTTCATGCATTAAATATACTCAATTCTCCGTTTTACCAGGGAATTTATCAAACAAGGCTTTTAATTGTTGGGCTATATCGGGATATTCATTAATGACATTGGTTCTTTCGCTTGGATCGTATGACAAATTAAACAATTCGGCTTTAACCTGCTGCGACTGATCCGTTCCTTTTAGCTCCAGGTACTTCCAATCACCCAACCTAACCGCTTCGCATATGCCGTTGTTTACATAATAGATTTCCCTGTGTTTAGGGTGTTTTGGTGCTTTTCCAAGCAACAGATCAGAAATGGACTGTCCATCCAGCGTGCGACCTTTTGGTAGCGGTGCATTTGCCCATTCGGCAAGTGTCGGCAATACGTCGAGGTTACTTACCATGCTGGTTATCGAAGCTCCAACCGGCGTGTGATTTTTCCAGTAAACAATAAACGGTTCTCTTACGCCGCCTTCATAACTCTGGCCCTTATAGCCACGGAACATGCCAGCAGTACCAACGTCCCAGGGTCTGGTTGTGCCATCGTCGGCCATGCGCTGAGGGAAATTAATCCAGGGGCCATTATCGCTTGAAAACATAAATATGGTATTGTCAGCTAAGCCCTGCACTTCCAGTGTTTTCCAAATGTCGGCTAAACTCGCGTCAAGTTCTTCAATTACATCGCCAAGGTGGCCCCCGTCTGATTTCCCTTTATATTTTTTTGACGATGCAAAAGCTACTGGTAAATGCGGCATGTTGTGGGCAAGGTATAGGAAAAACGGTTTGCCTTTCTTTTGATCTTTGATATATCTTATTGCCTCATTAGTGTACAGATCAACCAGTGACGAATCTGCAGGTTTAATAACGTCAGCCGTGTGGTTGCGGAATATTTTTAAAGTAGTATCTGTTTTTACGTACGGCGAGCGGTAATCATGGCTGTACAACATGCCGTAGTAGGAGTCAAAACCTTGCGCCATGGGGTGGTTACATGGTAAATGATCACCCAGATGCCATTTACCGATCATGGCAGTTTTATAACCCACCTTTTTAAGCATTTCGGCAATGGTTACTTCCTGGTCGGGCATACCAAGTGGCGACCCGGGAGCGATGGGGTAGCCCAAATTCATCCTGGAAGCATACCGCCCAGTAAGCAATGAGGCTCTTGACGGTGTGCAGCTAGGGCTTGATACCACATAATTAGTTTCGCGAACACCCATTTGCACCATTTTATCCAGGAACGGTGTTTTGATAACCGGGTTACCGTAACAACTCAGATCTGAGTACCCCAAATCATCGGCAAGCACAAAAATGATATTAGGTCGTTGCTGCGCTTGCCCATTTAGCGAAAAGAATAATACTAATAATGTTATTAATAACTTACTGAATATAATTTTAAAAGATTTGGGCATTGTAAGGGTTATCTTATCGTTTATAATAGCAGTTTAATTCTCCCGAACCATCAATCCATCGGCAAAGTCGCGCAGGTATTGTTTGTAGTCTTCGGGTTGATTGATTGCTTCTAACGCGGCAAAGGCCTTATCGGTATAGGCTTGCATAGCCTCCTCGGCATAACGTCTTACCTGTAATTGATTGTATATTTCGGTAACGGCGGCTACTTTACCTTCAGTGTTGGATGCTGAGGCAGAAAGCCACTGCTTTAATTCAGCTTTTTGAGACGGATTGGCAAGTTCCAATGCTTTGAGTAATAAATAGGTTTTTTTGTTTGAAATGATATCCCCGCCAACCTGCTTCCCAAACTTTTCAGGATCGCCGTATACATCTAAAATATCATCCTGTAACTGGAAGGCCACACCTAATTGTTCGCCAAAAGTATGCAGTAAATCGGCATCTTTTTCTTTCGCGCCACCAATCAAAGCGCCGATCTTTAATGCACCGCCCAATACCACAGCTGTTTTCAAACGGATCATGTTGATATATTCATCAATGTCAACATCATTTCGCGTTTCAAACTCCATATCCAGTTGCTGACCTTCACAAACACCTACTGCCGTTTCATTGAAAATATTCAGGATCGGTCTTAACAAATGTTCGTCCACATTCATCATTAGCTTATAGCCTTCGATCAGCATCACATCTCCCGAAAGTATACCAACATTATTATTCCAGCGTTCATGCACGGTTGTTTTACCGCGACGTAAGGGGGCGTTATCCATAATATCATCGTGCATCAACGTAAAATTGTGAAACACCTCAATAGCTAGCGCAGGAGAGATGGCTTTGTTTACATCGCCGCCAAAAAAATCACAAGCCATTAAAAGCAGAGCTGGGCGCATGCGTTTGCCACCAAGGGAGAGAATATATTTTATCGGCTCATATAATTCTGCAGGGTAAGCGGGGAAAGTCAAGCGTTCAACTTCTTTACTGATAATCGCCTGCAGATCGTCTAATTTCTTCATGTCTAATTTTAAGTTGATTGAGTTGATTTAGTTAGACTAAGTTGATTAAGTTGGACTATGAAACAAAACTTAATCAACCACTTAACCCTATCAACCAATCAACCACCTTATAATTAATAATCTCTTTCTTGTATTAGAGAAAAATCTATTTGCTTCTTAGTCAAGTCAACATTTTTAACCTTGATCTGTACCTCGTCGCCTAATCTATAGACTTTCTTTTTACGCTGACCAATTATAGCATAATTTTTTTCATCCAGTGTATAAAAATCGTCGGCTATGTCACGCAGGCGGATCATGCCCTCGCATTTATTGTCAATGATCTCCACATACATGCCCCATTCGGTAACGCCTGAGATAATTCCGGTATAAATTACACCGATCTGATCTTTCAGGAACTCGGCCTGCTTATATTTAACCGAAGAGCGTTCTGCATCGGCTGCCTTTTTTTCCATTGCGGTGCAATGCTGGCAAAGTTTTTCATAAAACTCAGCATTAGCTGATTGTCCGCCATTCAGATAATGAAACAACAAGCGGTGCACCATCACATCCGGATAACGGCGGATAGGCGAGGTAAAATGGGTATAATGATCAAATGCCAGCCCATAATGGCTGGTGGCCTTAGTAGTGTAAATTGCCTTAGCCATAGACCGTATGGCCAATTGCGTTAGCACATTTTGCTCTTTTTTGCCTTCTACATCCTCCATCAGGAAGTTGAGCGATTTAGCTATTTCTTTATCTGATTTGGTATTGATACGGTAGCCAAACCGTGCTGCAAATTGCGCGAAACTAGCCAGGCTGTCTGGCTTAGGTGAGTCGTGGGTACGATAAACAAAAGTGTACTTATGTTTGCCTTTACCTTTTTTGCTTACAAACTCGGCTACTTTACGATTTGCCAAAAGCATAAAGTCTTCAATAAGCTTATGGGCATCCTTGCGTTCTTTTACATACACACCAATCGGCCGGCCTTTTTCATCCAGCTTAAATTTCACTTCAGTCGTTTCAAAGCTGATAGCGCCATTCTTGAATTTGCGTTCACGGAGTTTGTATGCAAGGGCGTTTAATTTTAGTATTTCCTTGTCAAACTCGCCTGATTCGTCCTCTATGATCTGTTGCACTTCTTCATAAGTAAAACGTCTATCTGAGTGGATTACCGTTTTACCAAACCATTCATTTACCACATGCGCTTCCTCGTTCAATTCAAATACTGCCGCAAAGCAAAGCTTATCCTCTTTTGGTCTGAGCGAGCATAAACCATTAGACAATCTTTCAGGCAGCATAGGGATCACCCTGTCGACCAGATAGACAGAAGTGCCACGCTCCAATGCTTCCTTATCTAAAGCAGAATCAGGCTGAATATAATGTGCCACATCTGCTATGTGTATACCAACTTCGTAATTACCGTTAGGCAGATATTGAAAGGAGAGTGCATCATCAAAATCTTTAGCGTCAAACGGGTCAATAGTAAAGGTTAGCACCTCTCTAAAATCACGGCGTTTGGCAATCTCGGCAGCAGTAATTATATCAGGGATTTCTTCTGCATCCTGCTCAACTTCTTTCGGGAATGATAAAGGGAAACCATACTCGGCGAGTATGGCGTTCATTTCTGTATCATTCTCGCCCTGTGTTCCTAAAACGTGTTTAATACGACCGACGGGGTTTTTAGCTTCGGGCGGCCAATCGGTGATCTCCGCTATTGCTTTTATCCCGTTTTTGGCACCATTCAATTCATTGATCGGGATAAAGATGTCATGCATCATTTTCCGGTCATCCGGAATAAAAAAGGCAAAACGATCTGATAATTTCACGATGCCTGTGAACTCCATCTTATTGCGATGCAATATTTCTATTACTTCGCCTTCCTTGCGGGCACCTTTACTTTTGGCGTACACATACACTTTTACGCGGTCGCCGTTAAGGGCATTGCGAAGTTTACGCGGAGCCACATAAATATCGGTCTCATCTTCATCATCAGTAACAATGAAGGCGGAGCCGTCATTGGTCATATCAACAATACCTTCAATAAAGGTCTTCAATTCACGTAGTTGGAACTTTCCCTGCGATACTTCCTTGAGGACATTCTTTTTAACTTCTTCTTTCAGTATTTCAAGGATGATCTCACGTGCTTCGGTATCGTGAATGTTTAGTTTGGCCGAAACCTGTTTGTAATTCCAGGGGGCATTTTTATTTTGCTCAAATACATCCAGTACCATTTGGGTAAGTACCTGTTTGATGGATGAGCTCTTGGTGTTTTTAGACATAGGAAGATTTTGCTGTAAAAGTAAGAAGATTTGTAATGTGGAATGCCAAGACTTGTCCTGTTATCAGACGTCGATGATATAATATTTTCCTCCTTGCTTGTCTTCAAGATGCGATTTAATTTCGGCAAGTTTACTTTTAATCGAATTCAACACAAGCAAAATGTTATCATAGCGATTTGTTTTGGTATTGATATTTAAGATGAAGAGTGAATATATTTCTATCTTCTGCTGATAATAGAGGTTCTTATCATTGGTTAAAAGCACCTCGAAATTATTTTCCGACATTAATTGCAGGAGTTCGCCATTCTTTTTGCCCGACCACCCCATATCACGCACAATATAAACATCAAACTCAGTATCTGCAAACCTATATTTCAACTTTGTAGGAAGCTGTTCGTCAATTAGAATTTTCATATAGGCTTTTATCTGCCAGAAGCTGTTCGGAGATTTTTAATACAGCCAGGCAATATTCTTTGGGAATGTAATCGAAATCATTTAAAAAATCCTGTAAAGAGTCACCTTCTTCCAGGTAGTCAAACAAATTTTTCACGGGTACCCTTGTCCCTTTAAAAACAGGAATACCTCCAAGTATATCTTTATCCACCGTTATCACATCGCTTGCTTTCATATACTTATCTTTAATTAATCAAATATACGCATTAAGTAAAGAGTTTTGTTATTCATGCAGTTTTGCCTGGTATGGAAGATATCAACCGCTTCGTATATTCCTCCTTCGGCCGATAATAAATATCATCGGGATCGCCGGTTTCGATTATTTCGCCCTTGTTCATCACCATAATACGGTCGGAGATATGTTTGATAACGGAAAGATCATGCGAGATAAAAATATAGGTCAGGTTAAACTCTTGTTGTAGTTCGCGGATCAGGTTTAATACTTGTGCCTGAACGGATACGTCTAAAGCAGAAACTGATTCATCGCAAATGATAAATTTAGGTTGTAAAGCCAATGCCCTTGCAATTACAATCCGTTGGCGCTGACCACCCGAAAACTCATGTGGGTAACGATTAAAATAGCTTGCCGGGAGGTTTACCCGTTCCAGCAACTCCAATACCTTTTTTCTGCGTTTGGTGTTATTCTCATAAAGCTGATGAACTTGTAATGGCTCCATTAGAGAATCGCCAATAGTCAGACGTGGATTGAGCGATGAATACGGGTCCTGGAAAATGATCTGTATGTCCCGTCGCATATTGCGCATGTCCCGCTTACCGAGTGTTCGCAAATCGGTATCCTCAAAATTTACATTACCCGAAGTGGGCTCGATCAATCTCAATATGCTTCGCCCTAAGGTAGACTTGCCACAACCCGATTCGCCAACCAAACCCAAGGTTTCGCCAGGGTAAACATCAAAACTTACCTCATTAACCGCTTTTACAAATATCTTTTTGTTGGAGAACAGCCCGGCATTAACAGGGAACCAGGTGCACAACTCGTTTATCTGCAGAATGGGGCGCTGAGCATACAGCTTTTTCTTTCGTTCTTTTATCTCGTTGTCTTTGTAGCTGTATCGCTCCCTGATTGTATCAACGGAAACGGCCCTGTCTTCGGCATCCAAAAAATCTGCTACGACAGGCAACTTTTTTAAATGATGATCTGGCGAGGGCCTGCATGCCAGCAATCCTTTGGTATAGGGATGTTTAGGTTCAGCGAATATACTTTTAGTTGCTCCTTCTTCAACTATATTGCCTTTATACATCACGATAACTCTGTCGGCAATTTCGCTTACCACGCCCAGATCATGCGAGATAAAGATCAGGCTCATGTGCCGATCTGTTTTAAGCCTTAAAAGTAGTTCTATGATGGTTTTTTGAACGGTAACATCAAGTGCAGTAGTTGGCTCGTCCGCTATCAATATCTCTGGATCACAAGATAAAGCCATCGCTATCATAACCCTTTGCTTTTGTCCGCCGGATAACTGGTGGGGATAACTATCGAAAATTGACTCGGGGCGGGGTAGCTGTACCTCATTAAAAAGCTTGATCGTTTTTTTCCGGGCCTCTTGTTTGCTCAAACCCAGATGAAAACGGATCGCTTCTGTAACCTGAAAGCCGCAAGTTAAAACCGGGTTGAGCGAGGTCATTGGCTCCTGGAAGATCATCGCGATACGGTTGCCCCGTATTTCGCGCATTTCGTCCTCAGGAAGCTGTAAAATATCGGTTCTATTCAATAATATCTCGCCGGTAATGACGGTATTGGTGGTAGTGTGCAGTCGCATTATAGCCAGCGAGGTAACCGACTTACCTGAACCCGATTCGCCTACAATGCCAATAGTTTCACCTTTATGGAGCTTAAACGAAGTATCCTTAACGGCTTCTACAAAGCCATCACGCGTTTTGAATTTGACGTTTAGGTGTTTTACCTCCAGCATTATTGTCCAATCAGGGTTATCAATTCGTCTTCAATCAGGTTTTCGCCACGGTAGCGCCTGATCAGTTGGGCTGTAGCGATCACATCTTTCTGGCAATAGGTAGAGATACGTTCCAGGTCATTTTCATTCCAGTATACATGGCCAACCATGCTGCCATCTATATCGTCTTTCGGCGTAGGAATATTAAAAACGGCCGTCAAAAGATTCAGCGAAGTATAGTTTTTATAATCACCAAATTTCCATAGTTCCATTGTATCCAGGTGATTTACTTCCCAGGGTTTTTTACCCGATATTTCTAATTGAGGTGGTATCTGTAGTCCATTGATCAGCATACGGCGACAGATATATGGAAAATCAAACTCTTTACCGTTATGGGCGCAAAGCACTAAGGTAGATGGCTGGGAGCGAAGCAGGTCGCCAAATTGGGTCAGTATCTCCGTTTCATCGTGAGAAGCAAAAGATTTTACCCTAAGTCCGGTTCCTCTTCCTTTTGTGAAAATACCCACCGATATGCAAATGATCTTTCCAAATTCAGCCCAAATACCTGCACGACCGTAAAACTCTTCCGCCGTCTCATCCTTGCGCTGATACTGTGTTTTATGATCCCAAAGCTTTTGCATGTGCTCCGGAACTTGATCGAAACTGCTGTATTGAGGCACAGTCTCAATGTCTAATATCATCAGGTTATTCAGGTCGTATTGTTCGAGCATCTTTGTGCGGTTCTATTACGTTGCAAGATAATAAATCAGTTCGCTTTATCAGTTGGCAGTTTGCGGTTAGCAGTTTGCAATTTTTCATCTTTAATAGTTTATGCGCCCACTGCAAACTGCCTACTGCAAACTCTATTTAGCGAGTACCTCAAAATTGATCTGCAAATTATTCCCGTTACCATCTACCAAAGTTAATTTATGCTTTCCTGCCGGGGGATTCAGAGCGATCTGATGAAAATCAGTGGTTTCACCTACATATTTATCGTCCAAGTGCCAAAAAATCTTTACGCCAGCCTGGCGGTGGGCCGCATTGCAGATCATCCGTCCACGATTACCATCCGCTTCTAATGGCACATAAACTTTAGCGCCATCTTTGGGGTAGATGAGCTCCATCGGGTTGCCAGGTCCAGCCAAAGCACAATCAGATCTGAATGGCGGTAAAACATGATACTGATAATTCTTGGTCTTGTAGTAATATTCCATAGACGGCGGCAGCACAAACCAGTTTTTAGTCACCATATTTCCCGGCGAAGCGCAATCGCCCGTTACCTGCCATTTGCCGCTTGCATCCAGGTGAACCAGTTGATGCCATGGACAAACCGGCGCTTTCAAACCGCTTTTGGGCACCCACATTTCGTCGGTATCTTCACAGTATTCACCGGCCCGATAGCCACTTTTGTGACATACCTTTATCTTTACCATTTCACCAACCGGCATATCAAACCAATCACGGGCAACGGGCAATAGTCTGAAAATTTCAAATAGGATGGGAGCGGCAGTATTGATCCCGGTTAGATCCGGGCGGCCTTCTCCGTCCGTGTTTCCAACCCAAACCCCGACAACGTACCTAGGGGTAACACCAATCGCCCAGCCATCCCGAAAACCAAAGCTCGTGCCCGTCTTCCATGCTACCCGTTGACTGGAGCTGAATTGCTGCCAGAGCATTTCTTCGCCAGGTCGCATCACCTCTTCCATAGCCTGGAAGGTATAATAGATCGATCCTGCGTCTAGTAATCCGGCTTTTTGCAATTGCGGTTTCCTGGCAGGCTGAATGGCATAAACCGGGCTATGGTAATCAGCCGTATCGTATTTGCCGTTGTATTTATTGTAATGATTCAATACCCTGGCCACATCTGCATATGCGCCTGTTAATTCCCAAAGAGTATTTTCGCCTCCGCCCAATATCAGCGATAAACCATAATGATCAGCAGGTTTTTTCAGTGTAGTGATGCCTGCTCTCTGCAAAAAATCATAAAAGCGCTCATATTTAAACTGCTGCAACATCTTTACTGCCGGAACATTCAGCGATCGCGATAAAGCCCTTGATGCAGGTACAGCGCCATCATAGCCCAAGTCAAAATTTTCAGGGTGATAGCCAGCAATTTGAGTAGGAATATCCGGGATAAGGCTGTTGGGCAATATCAAACCATCATGCAGCATTGACGCATATAAAAGCGGTTTTAATGTACTGCCGGGACTTCGTGGGGCATTCACCACATCAACATCGCTTTCCATTTCGGGATCCTCGGGGTGGGAGATATTGCCAGCATAAGCCACAGCTGCACCTGTTTCCACATCCAATACCACAGCAGCTATCTTAT
>JAFAKI010000397.1 GCA_019235595.1 Mucilaginibacter sp.
CAGATATTATTCAGCATGGTGGAGTGAGTCCGGATTATGCTAGCAATCAGCAGAGTTTGAGTCATCTTTATAGGGATATAGAATTGCCGGGGAGTACGCCTGAAGCACAATTTACTATACAGCATCCCGTTATAAATACGGGTGGCAGTAACGGCGATTTTAATATCACCCACGAAGCTGAAGAAGTAGAAGAATCTTTGTCGCTGATCGAAAAGGAATCAGACCTGATACGTAAAGCCTTAAAAAAACATAAGGGAAAACGTAAACTAGCTGCCAACGAATTGGGAATTTCTGAAAGAACTTTGTACCGTAAAATAAAAGAGTTAGATCTATAATAAATGACAAAAAGGATAATTGCGGTTTTGACCATAGGGTTGTTCCTGGTGTTTTTCACTCAGGCGTGTACAATAAAACTGACTGGCGCTTCAACACAAGGATTAAAAACAATTAATGTAGGCTATTTTGAAAATAATGCCCAATTAGTGGTTGGTAACCTAAGCCAGAATTTTACAGAAGCACTGAAAAATCGCATTCGTACTACCACCAGTTTGTCAATAGTGCAAGGAGAGGCAGATGCTTCAATGACCGGAAATATTACCGGATACACAATAGAACCGGTTTCCATTCAGGCGACTAATAACAATGTTGCCCCTATTGCTGGAGCTAACAGGTTGACTATCACGGTAAATGTAACTTATACGAATAAGGCCGATAAAAAAAATAATTTTACACAATCATTTCCGGCATTTGCTGATTTTACCGGTGATATTGCTGGCAAGGAACAAGGCCTGATTGCCACTATCACTAAACAGCTGACGGAAGATATTTTCAACAAAGCTTTTGCTAATTGGTAAAGCAATTTGTAGTTTCAACCTCGTGGATCAATACCTAAATAACAGGCAAAACGAAATTTTATGGAACTTGCTGGCTGATCCGGCCAACAATGGCCACGCCTATGTAGCTAATTTACAAAGCCTGGTAGCTGATTTTCCGCAAAGCGGCATCCTGCATGCCCTGCTTGCTCACGCCGAGGGCGGTCAAAATATCGGTCATGCCGCAGCGTATGTTGATCCCAAAGTTTTGTATAAGCTGACCCATTCTCCTGAAAGTTTAGCAGGAGTGACGGAAGATCAGATCATTCAACAACTACAAGAGGCGGTACATTCCACTCCTGAAACTATAGCTGCAGATCGGCCAAAGGTAGAGGAGGTATCTCATTTGAATAATTTTGAGACCATCGTTGAAGAATCTCGTACCGCCATAGAATCAGAAGTTACTGAGCCGATAAAAGCTCATACGGAACCGTTTTCTGAAGAGGACGAGGTCGTGGTTCAGCCTGTACAAGAGGTAACGGCCGATATACCTGCGACTAGTGAAAAAGACCACCACGGCGTACATCGTCATGATGCAGAGGCGTCGGAAGAAATGGAGCAAAAAGTTAGTGCATCACTAGAGGCGCCCGCAGAAGCTGTTGACGAAGAACCTGTAGACTTTACTCATTATCATGATGCAGAGGCATCGGAAGAAGTAGAACAAAAAGTTAGTGCATCACTAAAGCCGCCCGTAGAAGCTGTTGACGAGGAACCTGAAGACTTTACTCATTATCATGATGCAGAAGCATCTGAAGAATTTGCGCATATAGCCCATACACCTGCTGCTGAACAGCATCACGAAGAAGCTGATTCTACCGATCCACTTCACAAACCGGTTTATGAAGAAGAACCTGCCGCAGAAGAGGAAATGATTGAATATGGCCCGTTGGCAGATGAAGCCAGACAGACTGCCATAGAAGAACATAGGGAGCCTGAAGTTCGCAGAGATGAGCAATTGACCGAATCCCCGGTTTTTGCATTGGCACAACCTCCGCATAATATTGAAGATGAAGTGTTTGATGAGATCGTCGGGATAGAAAATATCAGATTTGCTCATATACCGAAGCCTGTTGAGTCTATTGAAACGGTTATTCCCCACATGGAAATGCCGATCATTGATGAGGAGACATCGCAATCTGGTCTCGGGGAGCGGGTGAAAGAACATGTTGCTCCAAAAGAACGGGCGCTGAATATGGATGACGAGGCTGAAAAGCTGATCGTGGGTAATATTGCGGCAACCGATTACTTTGTGTTCGACAGGGCATTTAATGAACGTAAGCCGGTTGATCCAATAGAAACTGTACATCACGGGAATGAAAACGCCGTAACGGAAGTAGCTCCGGCAACAGGAACACACGATGTATCCAAGTATGACGACGAGTCGCTCCCATACACCTTTTTGTGGTGGCTGAACAAGACCCGAAAAGAGCATGCTGGCGTTTATCAGCCATTTAAGCTGGATACTACACAGGCCATACAAAGGCATGCCGCTGATGAGTTGCAGCAGCAGTACTATGAAAATATTTTCCACCTGACATCAGTGGAAGAGCTTGACAGAAGTACAGTTGAGCCTGCCCTGGAATTCGATCCGAAACGTAAAGAAGACAGGATCATCAAAAAGTTTATTACAGAAGAACCTCAGATTACCCCGCCAAGCCTGGACAAGATCGATAACGAAAATAAGGCAAAAAGAAGTTCCGAAGACCAGGACGAGTTTGTGAGTGAAACATTGGCGCGCGTATATGTCGACCAGATGCTTTATCACAAAGCCATAAACACTTACAAAAAATTGATGTTGAAATTCCCGGAAAAAAGCCGTTACTTTGCCGACCAGATCGAAATCTTGGAAAGAAAAATCAATTAACAGATAAAGAAATGTACGTTTTACTAATGATCCTGGCTATTGTGGTGTGTGTACTGTTAGGGGCCATTGTATTGATCCAGAACCCCAAAGGCGGCGGTT
>JAFAKI010000044.1 GCA_019235595.1 Mucilaginibacter sp.
AAAGTGGCGGGCCCGTGAGCGGTAAAATAGCGTTCGGCCAAATTGACGAGCGCTTCCTGCTTATCAAAAGGTTTGGTGGCTGGAACCCGATCGTCCAAAAGAGCGTAGGTAAACTGTTTACCCTGCCTGCCGCCGCTACAAACCAAACCGACGAGTTCCATCTGCATCATGATATGGATAAAACGTTGTTCATTTGTGGCAACGCCCGCTTGTTCCAAAGCTCCTGCTATTGCGTCCCGCATTAATTGCTTGCCACCTTGCATAGCTTGACAGATTGCTTTTTCGCACTTTGCAAAAATGACGTGGTCCAGCTGATGCTGCCGGTGCTGTGTTCCGGCAATAGCCATCACTCTCGGAGCAGTGAGCTGTATCATCCAACGAATATCCTTAGGATGAACAAAGTGCCAGGTTGGCCGCATCACATGGGTGCGGATGATGTCGCCATTGGTAAACGCTTCTTCAATGATTTTGTCGGTCGCACCTTTAAGCCGCTGCGCAATGGCCCATTTCGCACCCGAATAATCCTGCGCCTGGATAGCGCCCATATGGAATGCAATATCCGCAGGATGTGTAAAGAGGGGCGAGGCCAGGTGCTGATTCAATAGGCGTAGTTCCCGCAGTTCGGATGTAGTCATCGGCGATCAATCCCCTTCATAAAGGTTTAGCCTGTTTCTGAGGGTTCTCATTTCCCGGTGAAGCACTTCTACACGGTCCAGTAGGTGGGTAATCGCTTCTATCCCTGCAAGGTTGATGTCGAGATCATGATGCAAACGAACCATTTTTTCCAAACGTTGTATCTGGGTTTCCGGGATGAATTCATCCTCCTCAACAACGGTAATTTCAATCAATCCTGCATCGCCCAGCGAATGGATAAAACTATGTTCAACCTGGTGCCAGGTACAAAATTCGGTTGTGGATATAAGGGTTGTAGTCATGGTTTTAAATTCTAAATCCTAAACTCTAAATTCTAAAAAGCTTTTGAGAAGGAGGTTAACCTAATCAACTCAATCAACTTAATCTAACTCAATCAACTTTGTAAATTCGATAATTCTGTGAACAACTCTTTTTGTTTTTCGGTAAGATTAGTGGGCAATTGCACTTCGTAAGTCAAATACAGGTCGCCAAACTCACCTTCCTTTTTATAAACCGGGAAGCCTTTGCCTTTCAGTTTTACTTTGGTGCCATTTTGAGTACCGGCAGCTACTTTTAGTTTCACCTTTCCGGTTAAAGTGTCAATAGTAACCTCATCTCCCAGTACCGCCGTGTACAGGTCTATTTTAACGTTGGCATATAAGTCTGCTCCAATTCGTTTAAAATTAGAGTCGTTTGCAATAGCAAAAGTGATATACAGATCGCCTGCCGGACCGCCATTGTTACCGGGTCCGCCATGACCAGAAATTTTGATAGTTTGTCCATTCTCAACACCCGCCGGAATAGTAATACGTATCTGCTTCCCATTTACGGTCAGCGTTTGTTTATGGGTTTCGGCGGCTTCGCGGAAACTCAGATGTAGTTCGGACGTAAAATCCTGTCCCCGGTATTTGGCCTGCCCACGTGAACGACCGCCACCGCCGCCAAACATCTGCTGAAAGAAATCGGAGAAGCCGCCGCCAGCATCCCCAAAGTCTTCAAAGCTTTCAAAACCTTGACCATAGCCGCCTCCAAAACCGCTATACTGACCGCCGCCATATTGCTGCCTGTTTTGCTGCTGCTGACGCGCATATTGTTCATGCTCCTCGCCATGCTGCCAGTGCTCGCCATATTTATCATACTTTTTGCGATTTTCAGGGTCGCTCAGCACCTCATTGGCTTCATTTATCTGCTGGAACTTTTTGTTAGCTTCCGGGTCGTTTGGGTTCAGGTCGGGGTGAAACTTCCTGGCGAGCTTGCGGTAAGCCGCTTTTATATCTTTCTCAGAGGCGTTTTTATCAAGCCCGAGTATTTTGTAATAATCAATAAAGGCCATATTCAGGTATTTGTACAACCTAAACCTGTAAGTACGGGTTTAAGTTTTGATGTGCATAAAAATAGGATTTATTGGGGAAGGAAGAGTAGGATTGTTGTCATTTAAATAAGTCAAATTCTTTCTTAATTTTAACTCAAAACCCTAAAAAATCAAATGGGCTTTCTAAACACCAAAACCAGTTGGAGCAATGCTGAATTTATCCCTTTTAAGCTTTGCGTTGCAAGTATTTACGTCATTGTCGGCGCTTATTTTCATGATTTCTTCCAGCAGTATTATGTGCCACTTTTTATATTATTCGGCATTTCTGTTATATCGACGGTATATCTGTGGGTGAAAAAAATGAAAGATGCAAATGGCAAAAGCAAAGCACGGTAGGCTGAGACAGGTCTAGAAGTCCGAAGTTGAAAACTTCAGACAGCAGCCGGGCGACTCTAAAAAAGGCACCAATGGCCCTCTGAGATCACTTCAATCGTATTATTCTCCACTTTAATAGCTGTTTGCTCGTCAATGGCATACACAGGAGCGGCTATTTTAGAGGCCCATACGGGGGCGTTGGGTTCCGAAGCATCTCTGTGATTTTCATTTCTGTAGTGGGGGATAATAGCAAAGTCTATGAAGCCCGCGCCACGGGCAGTCATTAGTGTGGCAGTGAAGGTATCATAATTGATTATTTCAGTGCTAAGGGAGGAAGCTATCGTTGTTGGCGGATTGCTATAAGATTCGGCGAACAGTTCGCTGGTGGCCATGGCGCCGGCGCTTACCCCTACATAAACCAGTTTGTCGAGTGTAGGCAGGAAATCAGCGAGACCGGATTCGCGTAGCCAGTGGCTGAGAAACACCGGATCTCCGCCCCATACTAATAGTGCGTCTGCTTCACGAAGGGTTTGCTGCCATATTTCTTTTTGTATACTGGGAAGCACGGTGAGTTCGAAGATACCCAATGATTTCCAACCAAGCTTGCATAGGGGAGAGCCCAATTCTCCGTTAATGGCTTTCCAGACGAATTGCGGCCCGGCAGGAAATGGATACATGCCGGTAGAAACGAAGAGTGCGTTGGATTCGGCGATAGATTTGCCTAAAAGCCCGGTTAGGGCGTCTTGAATACTTTGATTGCTAATGCCGCTGGAAGTTAAGAGAAGTTTCATGACCTGTTTTGGCAAATATAATTTTTGTAAATGAACGCTGTAGAGGATGAACGCGCCAAAACAACGGGCTGTTTGAGCCAAAAAGTATTATGGATGCGAAATATTTATGACTATAAAAAAGGAAACGAACCCGCTGTTCGAGGTCTTTTGACCTCGAACCGTTATGCACGGTGGTCTTAAGACTACCGATTTAGAAGTCCGAAGCCGCAAACTTCGCACAGCGGGGGATAGTAAACTAGCTGTTTGAAATCTTCTGGCTTCGAATTATTATACTGCCATCCTAAATTTATAATTTCGCATGACGGAATCTTTACGCCTTATTATGAAATTATCAATCGCAATTAATATGAGATGCACATCTTTTGTGTTATTATTTATCGCCTTGTTTACCCGAAATGCTTCAGGACAAAAAATAT
>JAFAKI010000056.1 GCA_019235595.1 Mucilaginibacter sp.
AGATGGGCATTAACTTTCCCTTCTTTTACAAAATTAAAGGGTTCAAGCGAAATATTATCTGCAAATGAGACTTCTTTTTGCCCATAACACTTATAAACAGCCTCTTTGGCACACCAGCACACGTATAATTGTTGCACCCTGTCCTGATGATTGATAAATTCCATTTCGGACGGACGCATAAATTTGTGGGCAATACGTTCAACTTTTTCTTTTATCTGCTCGATGTCGATACCTACAGGTTGGGTTCTGCTCAACATAACAGCGGCGTAATCAAATGAATGGCTGAGTGATATATGGTAGGGCAGGTGCACTAAATAAGGCTTGCCATGCTCATCTACCTCGCAGTCAATATACTCTTCGGTGTTCAGCATTTTACGCAGAAGTACACGTGTGCCCAGCCAGTGGAGGTGTCGTTTGCCATGGCTCAATTTCTCTACATAAGCCTTCTCCCGATCATTCAACTGAAGTTGATTGTACAAATCCTCCGCTTTCTCTTCAATTTTCCAAAGAGCAAATTCGGTATCATCGTCAATTTGCTTTTTGTATGCTATGGCCATAAAGTAAAATTGCAAAAAGGATGGCAAACTTAAGCCAAATAATTATAATTTAGGCCAAATATCACAGTACAATGATTTTATCGGACAAACGCATTCTGGAGGAAATAGACAAGGGCCATATTATTATCGAACCGTTTAAACGCGAGTGTTTAGGCACCAATTCATACGACGTTCACTTGGGTAAGCACCTGGCTACCTATCGCAACCGTGTGCTGGATGCCAGGCAACACAATGAGATCGATGGCTTTGAGATTCCGAAGGAGGGTTTTGTGCTGCAACCTGATACCCTTTATTTAGGTGTGACGATGGAATATACCGAAACACATCGCCATGTGCCGTTTTTGGAAGGTAAATCAAGTACCGGTCGTTTAGGTATCGATATCCATGCTACCGCCGGCAAAGGCGATGTTGGCTTTTGCAATACCTGGACTTTGGAGATATCCGTAGCACAACCGGTACGTGTGTATGCAGGTATGCCTATCGGTCAGCTAATCTATTTTGTAGTGGAAGGCGATATCGAAATCATGTATAATACTAAGGCAAACGCCAAGTATAATAACCCCACCACCCGCCCGGTTGAGAGTATGATGTGGAAGAATAAGTTTTAATGTCGTGGTGAGTGGTGAATAGTGAGTAGTGAATGATTTGCGTGAGATTCATTATTGGCCATTGACTATTCACCATTCACTACTGACCGCTCTCGAAAAACAAACTAATACGTCAGCGCTTACGGCTTTGAGATTTGATTGTGGGTTTGTAAATTGCGTCACAAGCCTTATACATGAAAATCAAAACGCTGTTACTCGCTCTATTATTTACTTTGTTATTTAATGTTTCTTCATTCGGTCAAAACGATAGCACTTTATTAAGTCGGGCCAGACAATCACTTTCGGAGCATTTTAAAGAACACCCTGTAGAAAAGGTTTATCTGCATTTAGACAAGCCCGCTTATATTCCGGGTGATACTATTTGGTTTAAAGCATATACAGTAGTTGGCGAAGCTCATCAATTGTCAGCATTAAGCGGCATACTCTATTGTGAACTGATTAATGCTAAAGACTCAATATTATTCCGGCGTGTTCTTAAATTGACATCGGGAATATCCATTGGTGAATTCCCGCTGGCCCGCAGATTTCCGCCTGGTCAATATCACGTCAGGGCCTATACAAATTGGATGCGTAATGCAGGTGCCGAATATTTCTATAATCAAGCGATTTCTATTGGGGGCACTCAACCGGACGCAGCTCAATTGAGTAAAATCAGCGGTTCTAAACCTGATGTGCAATTTTTCCCGGAAGGCGGTGAATTGGTAAATGGGATACGTTCAAGGGTAGCAGTTAAATCGGTGGGCAACAATGGACTTGGAGAAGATGTTAAGGGGCTTGTAAAAGATAATGATGGGAATGAGATTGCTTTTTTTGAAACCCGGCACCTGGGGATGGGAGTATTTGCCATAACGCCGCAGGAGGGGAAAACATATAAGGCAACTATCACATGCGCAGATAGTTCCACGTTAACTGTCGACTTACCGCAAGCAAAAAGTGAAGGTTTTACATTAGCTGTTAACAACAGCGATGCCGATAGCGTGTATATAAAGGTAGCCGCAAATGAGCAGCTTTTCCGGGCACAGCAGAACTCTTCATTTTATTTGCTTGGCCAATCGGCAGGCAAAGTTTATTATATGGCCACCGGAAAGCTGGTTACTCCGGTATTTACTGCGCAGGTTGCCAGGAAACGTTTCCCTTCGGGAGTGGTTCAGTTTACGCTATTTTCTCAAAATGGTGAGCCGCTACAAGAACGCATCATATTTGTCAGGAATGATGACACATTAAAAATGGAAGTCGCCCCGAAAGAACAAAAATATTCCGCCAGGCAAAAGGTAAATCTCGCTTTAAGTACCTTGAATCCGGATAAGCAAGTCGTCCAGGGCAGTTTCTCCGTATCAGTATACAATGAAAGTTTGTTGAATCTGAATGAGAATAAGGAAAGCACAATACTGAACAACCTCCTGCTTACTTCTGACCTGAAAGGATATATTGAACAGCCTAACTACTATTTTATCAATACCGATGATAAAAAATGGATGGATCTGGATATATTGATGCTTACCCAGGGGTATCGTCGGTTTGAATGGAAGCAGGTTCTGAACAATAATAATAATACCGCATCAAAAATATACTCGCCAGAAAATTCGCTGGAACTTTCGGGTGCGTTGAAAACCCCATCGGGTAAAACGGTACCTAATGGCAAAATCATTTTAGTGGCTCCAAAACAGGGATTGCTTACAGACACGGTTACTGATGTTAACGGCAATTTTAAGTTTACAAATCTGAATATTCCGGATACTGCTAAAATAATTTTGAGGGCCAGGAAAGAGAACAATGGCAGCAATGTTACCATATATGTAAAGCAGGGCGACTATCCACCTATATTTAAAAGTAAACAGGATTTGGCTGACGACCGGATAAAGCTAACCCCTGAGATGATAAAAAATATTGAAGATTACAGGCATAAATTAAAAGAGGATTCCCTGAAAAATGGGATACCGCTGAGCGGCGTAACTATTAAGGCAAAAAAGGAACACAAGCCGGACCAGTTTAACAATTATGGCACCGCTTTCGAAAGAAGCTTGGATATGAATAGAGCAAGAGATTACGCAAATATTTTTGAGGCCATAAGATATCTTGTACCATCATTTCGCGGGGGCAAAGTAATATTAAATGGCCTTGATCTGGGTAGTGATAGTTATATTCTGGCGAACTATTCCATAAATGTATTGGAGGAGGTAAGATTAGTCGACCCTTTTGGGTACGATGTAGAGCATCATATGCATAACACTCAAGGCTCTATTGTAATCACCACGAAAGAATATGTCGGGACAGACACAACCGTATTAAAGGGTGTCACTATCAAGGCAAAAAAAGAACATAAAGAGCCTGATCTTTCCAGTTCGGCTAATTTGCACGGTGGCGGCAATGCTGACCAGGTTATTATGGGTGATAAGGTTAGTGGATGTGTAACCTTATCGGATTGCTTGCAGGGCAAAGTTTTTGGAGTGAGTTTCAGATATGATGGCACCCCGATAAACATGCGGGGTGGTGGCCCAATGTCTGTTATTTTAAATGGGTTGGTACTCGATGGAAGTAACCTGAATAGCCTGAACGCAAATGACATTTATAGTATTGAAGTACTCAGGAGTGCCGAAACGCGAAGTATTTATGGTTCGAGCATACAAAAAGGAGGAGCTTTAATAATCACAACTAAAAGCGCAGCCGATCCCAATTATGTTACGAGTGTCACGCCTGCAGGACTTATCACTTATCCGTTCCAGGGTTATTATAAGGCTAAGTCATTTTACACACCAAAGTATAACCACCCCAAAACGGATTCGGAACCATTTGATTTACGCACAACCATTTACTGGAATCCCAACATTATAACAGACAAAGAGGGGAAGGCCTCTTTTGACTACTATAATGGGGACACCAAAGGTACTTACAAGGTGGTGGTAGAAGGTATAGACGACAATGGCGCCCTGGGCAGAGCAGTATTCCGTTATAAGGTTGAGTAACCAGCTTTTTAAATCGCACAAAAACAGACTAATACGTAAGCACCCGAGCTTGGAGTTTAGGTAAAAGATTTTGTAAATTGCTTATAATAAATCTTTTACCATGAAACCTAAGTTCTTGCTTATTGCTTTAATGCTTGTAATTACTTCGGTCATTACGGCATCCGCCCAAAACGAAGGCACATTTATAGCCCGTGCCGTCGATCAATTAAAAGCTTATTCAGAAAAATACCCGATTGAAAAAGTCCACCTTCAATTGGATAAGCCTTACTACGCGGCAGGCGATGATATTTGGTTTAAAGCCTATGTAACGTCAGGAAGTAATCATAAGCTATCGGGAATAAGCGGTATATTGAATGTTGAATTGATCAATGCCTCAAACAGGATTGAGCATTCTATTAAGTTGCCCTTGGTGAGTGGTTTGAGTTGCGGGGATTTCCGGCTGGCCGACACCATCAAATCCGGTTATTACCGCATCAGGGCATATACACAATGGATGAGGAACGCAGAGACCGACTATTTTTACAATTCAGCACTGTTTATAGGGAATAAAATAGCTGCAACTGACCCTGCGAAGGGGAAAAAAGCTGATTTAAAGAGGATAGATCAGGCAAAAGCGGAAGGATTAACGAATAGACAACAATCGGCCATAACCGATGTGCAGTTCTTTCCAGAAAGTGGCAATTTGTTATATGGTGTCAATTCAGTTATCGCTTTTAAAGCCGTTGGTAACGACGGTTTGGGGAAAGATATCAAAGGCTTAGTTATGGATCAAAACAATAATGAGGTCGTTAGCTTTAGCAGCAATCATTTGGGGATGGGTGAGTTTAACCTGTTGCCTGCTGAAGGGAAAACCTACAAAGCGCTTGTCAAGTTTGCAGACGGTTCCGAAAAAGGTATCAACTTACCAGCTCCGCAGGATAAGGGGTACGTAATGCATATTGACAATAGCGATCCTTTATTCATTGAATTAAAAATTGAAAGAGGGAAGAATAGCAATACAGAAGGCATCAATCTGTTGGTACAATCTGGTGGCGAGGTGTATTATGCTGCTCAAAGCAAATCGCAAGA
>JAFAKI010000409.1 GCA_019235595.1 Mucilaginibacter sp.
GATAGACATGGTGGTCAGCAAAGGTGGCCCGGCAGGTAGCAAACGTCCCGACATAGAACCTAACAAAAGCCAGGCGCCTTTAAAAGTAGTAGAACGGAAGAATACCCAGGTTATGCAAACTAGTATGAAAGTGAGCAATGCATAAACGAAACTAACAGATCGTTTACCCATCAGCGGCGGCCCAAATGAGGCGGTAGCAATTACTGGTGCCGGCGATCCATCTGGAGTAGCTTTTGATACTTTTGCGCGACTATCGCGGATGGCTTTTTCGATCCATAAATAAACCCCATGTAAACCACCCCAGGCTACGAATGTCCAGTTGGCGCCATGCCATAGACCACCTATGAGCATGGTGATCATCAGGTTGATATAGGTGCGTAGTTTCCCCTTGCGGTTTCCTCCAAGCGGGATATACAGGTAGTCGCGCAGCCAGGATGAAAGGGTGATATGCCATCTGTGCCAGAAATCGGTAAAGCCCACAGCGCCATACGGACAGGCAAAGTTTTGAGGCAAAATAAATCCCAGGCACATGGCAACGCCGATTGCCGATGTGGAATACCCTGCAAAATCAAAGAATATCTGTCCCGAAAAAGCGAATACACCCGCCCAGGCATCCAAGGGCCCCATCGGTATTCCTGCGCCAAAAATGGTATCCGCAGTGGATGAAAGTAGGGTATCGGCACAAACCACCTTCATGAACAAGCCAAGCGATAACAGCATCAAACCATCCAGCACTTGTTGCCTCGTTGCCTTTCTCGGTGTTTCAAACTGAGGCACTAATTGCGGAGGGCGTACAATAGGCCCGGCCACAAGGTGAGGGAAGAAGGTAACGAACAGTGCAAAATCAAGCATAGATTTTACTGGTTCGCTCTTCTTTTTATACATATCTATTGTGTAGCATAGTGTAGTAAATGTATAGAAAGAAATACCGGCGGGTAGTATAATATTCGGCTTAGCCGGGTGGAAATTGATTCCAAACAGACTTGTGAGGTGTACAAAGTTTTCCAGTATAAAACCACCATACTTAAAGAAACATAACATGCCCAGGTTGCCTATCAGACTAATCACGAGCAGCAAGCGCCGTTTATGAATATTAGGTTGGGTATACAATGCTCTGCCGACAAAGAAATCGACTACGGTTGATAACCACAGTAATAGTATAAATGGAGGGTTCCATGCTGCATAGAACAGGTAGCTGGCTATCAGCAGGTTGATCTTTTTTGCTTTCCATGATATGGGCAGATTATGCAAAATCAGGATAATAACAAAAAAGGCGACGAAAGTGTATGAATTAAAAACCATGGCGCGATAAGTTTTGATGAGTTAGGTTCGTAGCAGTTTTATCAGTCTGGCTAAAACTCCAGCCCTTTTCTTTTTCAAGGATGGTGATCAGGTTTTGGGTGAAGATTTTAGCATCACCAGGAGTTAAATGCGACAGCTCGGGGCAGGTTAATTTTGCCAATGCCGGGTAATCTTCAAAATAAACCCCTTTACACCCTGTTTCGGTAAGCAGCCTGTCCCAATAGGCTTTTCGCGGGTACCCGTGTTGCTCGGCCATCCAAAACCAGCCGCTTGATGGCGTTCGGGTAAATATTACATCGCCACCACGTGCTTTTATTTTGTTTACATCTGCCTTTACTGATAGCATTACGGAGTCCAACGGCTTGCCACTCATGGGTGGGGTACGATCTTGCCGCAATAACGCCCAGATGCCTTTTACCTGGTTTATCTGGTTGGTATCTGCGATAAAATCAGGGGTCATCATGGTTTGCCTGTTAAACCGGGTGTATTCAAACCCTGGCGGGAAATCCAGGAAAGGATAAACACCTGGCCTGTCCTTCACATGAAGTTTCCCTAGTAAAGCATTCAGCGAATATTCACCTTCATTTAAAAACGCTATTCGCGATTCAACCGGCTTATCAAGTATAAAGCTCACTTTTTGTGCCGGTGTGCGTTTTTTGTAAAAATTTATCCCCTGGTCGGGCCTTTCGTTACCACGGTTGCTGAAAAACAGCACTTCTGTTACGTCAACAACCAGTTTGCCTTTGAAGTTAGGATCATTAGCCAGATCAGTCAGCATGTGGCGGGGTGAAGATCCTACCATAGCCAATTGTATCGCATGATTATGGGTGATGCCCTCCCAAGTTGGAATATCCAGATCGTATTTAATTCGGGACGATCCGATAAAAACAGTTGCCTTATCAGACGGTTCATACACCATAGCGCGGGTATGCGCCCATAGCTCAGCATTGTCATCATAATCGGGAATGGCGCCTTTATGACGCAGATAAAGCTCCCACGAAAACACAAAGAGGGCGACGAGTACAGCGGCCAGGATAGCTGATTTTAGAGATAAGCGGGTTTGCATAGCTGAAAGTTTTTAAAGTCCAAACAACGTATCGGTAACAATAAAAAATTCATCAAATGCTATTGAAACAATAGCAAAATATTAGTTAGGGGTAAGGGTTATTGGTATTATTTAGGATATAATAAGGTGTTCTAAATTAGACATTTAAATAAGAAATGCAAATATAATTTTATCGGGAATAATAAGTATTTGATATTATTAACTGTAGCGTTAATAGTTTTTCTTCAAGGCTTAAATAATTGATGGATTTAGATTAAGTTGATTAAGTTAGATTAGGTTGATTGAGTTGGAATGCGACAATTAATAACTTAATCAACCACTTAACCCAATCAACTTAATCAACTATCACATAACCTAATCAACCTCTTAACTCAACCAACTTCTACATAAATATCATTATCTTGCTTTAAAAACCTGTCACAATGAAAAGAATATATCTTATAGCAGCTGTTTTATTTTTTTCCTGCAGCCATTTCGATACCCGGTCGAACCAAAAAAAGGCCGAAGAATTAGCTACACATTATCTCGATTCAGCATTAAAAGGCCAGGGCGATTACAAGGCATTTACTTTCGGCAAAGTTGATTCGCTGTGGGACACCACGACAAAAAGCAAGCGTCAAATAGGCTGGACGATCTATGCTTCATATCAGGGTAATGATGCCTATGGTGCGTATGAGGTGCATAAGGTGATTCTAAAGATCGATTCTGGGTTTTCAAGGGTGTTGTCGGTGAGTGATTATAGACCTTAGTTGATTAAGTTGGATTGAGTTGATTAAGTTGATTGAGTTGGATTAAGTTAACTTATTCAACCTAATCAACCACTTAACTCAATCAACTCAAAAATACCCACCCAAAAATTTGCAATTATATAAGCACTTATATAAATTGCGCAATGAATTTCTATGAGAGCCTTGGTTACCTGGTTTTGGGTAGTCGGTTAAGGCGTTTAAGTGAATCATTTTTATCGGAAATAAATAAAACCTACCAGGCGGCAGGCATTGAGTTTGATGCCAGCTGGTTCCCTGTATTTTATCTGTTGCTGAATAATGGTTCATTATCTATTAAAGAACTGAGCGACACGATAGGGGTTTCTCATCCAGCTGCAAGTCAGTTGGTTGCCAATCTGAAAAATAAAAAACTGATCAAAACCACCACTAGTTCTGCTGATGGTCGCAGGCAATTGGTGCAGCTCACCAAAACTGGTCATGCTTTATTGGAGCGTGTATTACCTGTTTGGGAGGCATTGAGCCTGACGATGGAAGAAATGACAACCTCTGAGCCAGAATGCCTGCACCTGTTGCCCGCTATTACGGCTCTAGAAAACAAGTTCCGTTCGCTGAGCCTATCAGAAAAAATAAACGAAAAATTATCCACCCTAAAACCCGCCGATCATGGGAAAGTCCTTTAATTACGGTACCGGGCATTTATCAATCGGCACCTGTCTCGATATTGCATCAGGTAAGGTAAAAGGCGTTATGGGTGCCGCTGCTCATGCCAATGTAAGAGCATCATGGCTGGAAGTAGGGAAGATTGTCGAAAGAGAGATCCCTGTTTATGGTATCAATACCGGTTTCGGACCGCTGTGCAATACCCATATTCCCGAAAAAGACACCTGTACGCTTCAATACAACCTACTCAAAAGCCATAGCGTTGGCGTGGGTAAACCCATCCCGACAGAGATTGCCAAACTGATGCTGATCACCAAAGCGCATGCGTTGGCGCAAGGCTATTCGGGTATTTCACAAAATACTTTAGATCGTATCATTTGGCATATTGATAATGATATTATCCCTATTGTTCCTGAAAAAGGTTCGGTAGGCGCTTCAGGCGACCTTGCTCCGTTGGCACATCTATTTCTACCCTTGATTGGACTCGGCGAGGTGGAAGAAAAAGGTAAAATAGTACCCGCAGCGGAAATGCTGAACAAGCATGGGTTAGAACCAATAGTACTCGGCCCAAAAGAAGGTTTAGCGTTGATTAACGGAACGCAGTTTATTCTGTCATTTGCTGTAAAAGCCGTTCAACGCCTGCACCAGGTTTTGCAAACTGCCGATATTATTGGGGCGATGTCTCTCGAAGGACTAATGGGTTCAGCCCGGCCATTTGATCCTCGTTTGCATAATATCCGCCCATTTAAAGGGAATAGATTTGTAGCGCATCGTTTGTTTACGCTGTTGGAGCATTCCGAAATACTAAACTCCCATGTGGATTGCGACCGCGTTCAGGACCCTTATTCCTTACGCTGCATACCGCAGGTTCATGGCGCATCGCGAAATGCCTGGTTGCATCTGAAAGAGTTGACAGAAATCGAACTAAACTCCGTAACCGACAACCCGATTATTTTTAATGCGGATGATACCATCAGCGGCGGAAACTTCCACGGTCAGCCTATGGCGCTGCCTTTGGATTATGCCACCATTGCCGCTGCTGAGATTGGCAATATAGCTGATCGCCGCTGCTACCTGATGAGTGAAGGCCGGTACGGATTACCCAAGTTATTGACACCAGACGCTGGCCTCAATTCAGGCTTAATGATCCCTCAATATACCACCGCCGCCTTAGTGACCGAAAATAAAACCCTGTGTTTCCCGGCAAGTGCCGATAGTGTGCCGACTTCATTAGGACAGGAAGACCATGTATCGATGGGATCGATAAGCGGGCGCAAATTGCACCAGGTGTTGGATAATATTGAACACATACAAGCTATTGAACTGTTATACGCCCTACAGGCGATGGACTTCCGCAGGCCGCTAAAATCGACCCCAATATTGGAAGCCTGCCACAATTATGTGCGCGAGTTTGTGCCTTTTATTAATGACGACCGCATTTTTGCCGACGATATTAAACAATTACATAAAATTATCTGTGAGGGTTCACTGCTTAAAATAGTGAATTCCATTGCAGAAGAAAACGACATAAAACTGGATAATGATGACGAGTTCAGAATTTATTAAGACATACGCCAACCACCCGGTTTACAAAGCGCCGAGGGGGATGCAACTGCACGCCAAAAGCTGGCAAACGGAAGCGCCCTTGCGCATGCTACTGAATAACCTGGATGGCCAGGTGGCAGAAAACCCGGATGAGCTGGTGGTGTATGGTGGCATTGGTCAGGCGGCGCGTAACCAGGAGTCGCTGCGGAAGATCATCGAGCTATTGTTGGAACTGGATGAAGATCATTCATTATTGGTTCAATCTGGTAAGCCTGTGGGCATCATCCGCAGTCACCCTGAAGCACCGCGTGTGCTTATCGCCAATAGCAACCTGGTGCCTGCATGGGCTACGTGGGAGCATTTTAATGAGTTGCGCGCCAAAGGTTTGATGATGTTTGGACAGATGACCGCCGGTAGCTGGATATACATCGGTACGCAAGGCATTTTGCAGGGCACTTATGAGACTTTTGTAGAATGCGGTCGCCAGCATTTTAATAATGATCTGAAGGGCAAGCTCATCGTAAGTGCAGGATTAGGTGGAATGGGTGGCGCTCAGCCGTTAGCTGCCACGATGGCCGGGGCTGTATTTTTAGGCGCTGATGTAGATGAATTGCGCATTCAAAAACGCGTCGACACCAAATACATCGACCGCATGACACACTCTTACGATGAAGCTATCGCCTGGGTAAAAGAAGCTATGGAAATGGGTGATGAACTGTCAGTTGGACTGGTAAGCGATGCCGGCGACATGCTACAGCGCTTGATCAAAGACAACATCGTCCCTCACATGCTCACCGACCAAACATCGGCCCATGACCCGCTGAATGGCTATGTGCCTAATGGTCTATCGCTCACGCTGGCTGCAGTATTACGCAAAAGCGACCCGGAAGAATATAAACGTCTATCGCTCAAAAGCATGGCCCGTCACGTAGGCTTCATGCTCGATTTGCAGGCGATGGGTGCCATTACCTTTGATTATGGTAATAACCTGCGCGAGTTTGCCCGTCAGGGTGGAGAACCGGCTGCTTTTGATTTCCCAGGCTTTACGCCAGCTTATATCCGTCCGCTGTTTTGCGAGGGAAAAGGCCCGTTCCGCTGGGTAGCTTTATCCGGTGATCCAGAAGATATTTATACAACGGACAGGGCATTAATCGAGGCCTTCCCCGAAAATAAGCACCTGATCAACTGGCTGCATAAAGCGCAAAAGAGGATTGCCTTTCAAGGCTTGCCTGCACGCATTTGCTGGCTGGGCATGGGCGAGCGTGAAAAAGCAGGATTGATATTTAATGAACTGGTAGCAAGCGGTAAAGTAAAAGGCCCGATTGTTATCGGCCGCGACCACCTGGATTGTGGCTCCGTAGCATCGCCCAACCGCGAAACTGAAGCGATGAAGGACGGCTCCGACGCCGTATCTGACTGGCCATTGCTCAACCTGATGTCAAACACCTCGGGCGGAGCAACATGGGTGTCGTTCCATCATGGTGGTGGCGTAGGTATGGGTTACTCGCAACACGCAGGTATGGTGGTAGTAGCCGATGGTACAGAACGCGCAGCAAAATGTTTAAAAAGAGTGTTATACAATGATCCTGCCATGGGCATATTCAGGCACACGGATGCCGGGTATGAGCAGGCGGAGGAAACGGCGGAGAAGTTTGGGCTTAGGATATAGGTAAAAGGTAAAAGGCGAAAGGTCAACGGTAAATGGTGTACAAACCTTTTGCCTTTCTCCTTTCAGCTTTCACCTCAAAATAGGTTAAGGGTTAAAGGCGAAAGGTCAACGGTAAATGGTGTACAAACCTTTTGCCTTTCTCCTTTCAGCTTTAACCTAAAAATAGGCGGTCATGAAATTAATCGGTCCATTTACGCAACTCCTTCCTTTATCGGGATTACCGATGAAAGGCCCTATTGCGGATGACGCTTTACAGATCGTCCCGCAAGGCGCCGTATTGACCGATAATGGATTGATAGCAGAAGTTGGAGATTTCGATATCCTGAGAAAATCGAACCCAAAGGCTGAAGTAGAAGAGATATCCGGCGATCACGTGCTTATTCCAGGCTTTGTAGATTGCCATACCCACCTGTGTTTTGCAGGCAGCCGCGCAAAAGACTATGCCTTACGCATCGCCGGTAAAAGCTATCTCGAAATTGCCAAATCAGGCGGCGGTATCTGGGATTCGGTGACACAAACCCGGAATGCTGGCAAAGATCAGTTGATTGATCTGCTGCTGCAACGAGTAGATCAGCATACAAAAAACGGCGTTACCACCATCGAAATAAAAAGCGGTTATGGATTAAAGGTGGAAGAAGAAATAAAGCAACTGCAAGCCATAAAAGAAGCCGGTATAAAAAGTAAAGCAGACCTGATCCCAACCTGCCTTGCTACCCACATTTTGCCAAAGGACTTTAATGGCCCCGTAGAAGAATATTTGGAGTTGATATTAAATAAACTCCTCCCCAAAATAAAACAAGACAACCTGGCTAACCGGGTGGATATATTTATTGAAGGCGGTGCTTTTGACACCGTCAACGCTGCTTGTTATTTAGAGGTGGCCAAAAAAATGGGCTTCGATATCACCGTTCATGCCGACCAGTTCAGCACGGGCGGCAGCGAGGTGGCGGTAAACGTCGGCGCTTTGTCTGCCGATCATCTTGAGGCCAGTGGAGAAGAAGAAATTAAACGATTAGCTGCATCCGAAACGGTAGCAGTTGCATTGCCGGGCGCTTCCTTAGGTTTGGGTATGGGTTTTGCCCCTGCGCGTAAATTGTTAAACGCAGGGGCGTGCCTGGCCATCGCCAGCGACTGGAACCCCGGCTCGGCCCCCATGGGTGATCTGCTGATGCAAGCATCGGTACTTAGCGCCTACGAAAAGCTAACCACCGCCGAAACTTTTGCCGCCCTCACCTTCCGCGCCGCCAAAGCACTAAATTTGTACGACCGCGGTGTGTTAGAAAAGGGCAAACTAGCCGACATGCAAGCTTATCCTTGTGCTGATTATAGAGAGATATTATATCACCAGGGGAAGCTGAAACCGGCGCTGGT
>JAFAKI010000046.1 GCA_019235595.1 Mucilaginibacter sp.
TCTACAATAGCAATAGTATAAGTCATTTCCTTGCCTGATGCTTCCGAAACAGTGATGGATGACGGCGTTTCCGGCCTTAATTTAGCAGGCAGACCGATAACCGGCTTCAATATCGTTTCCGGGTTATCAACCACAAGCGGTATAGCGCCATACATGCGTATAGGCAAATCATTCACCGTTTGGGCATGGCGTTGAAGCAATGTCACGTTCACAAAAATGTTTGGTCCCATGCTCTCATCTACCTTAAAGCTGTACTGTGTCTGTCCTTTCTTAGTGTCTATCCAAATTGTTTTGAGCACTTTACTGCCGTTCTCAAAGCTGATGAGCGCCCGTCCGTCCGACATGGTAGGTATGGTTAGTGTCGCCTGTTCACCTACCTTATAATTGGTTTTATCGGAGGTAAATGACAGCATTGATGCCTCTGTAGGGTTGGTTTGCTGTAAACGCTCCGACCAGTTTGGCCAATCAACATAAATGATCTTACCTGATGAATGCCCTGTTTGTTCATCTGATACCTTTATAAGGTAACGTCCCCAATCTTCAGAAGGAATATTTAAATTCCAGCTACCTTTACCGTTGGTGAGTCTAACCGTCTCTGTTTTGATCAGCTTATTATACTTATCCTGCGTAAAGTTGCTGATCGCATCACCCGTCTGATCCCACCACCAACGCCATTGTATTTTATACAACTCCACTTTAACCTCACGCGTACCGCTTATCGCATTGCCTTTGGTGTCTACATCGGCTATATCGATTTGGTTATCCCTGCCGGTATACAACATGCCCGACAGATCGCTACCCTTCGGCGTCTTAATACCCACATACCCCGGATAAACATTATAAGGTAACGACAACGTCTGCAAACTGAAATTACCTCCCGGTTCAAATACCTTCACCACAAAATTCGCCCTTAGCTGACCCGGTGCTTGTTTTTCTACATTAATGTCCGCATTAACAGAAGCTACCCCATTCTCATTCAACTTACCATCAAATACGGTCTGCGTTTGGGTGTTAAATGCCAGGGTAGGGTCATCAAAAGTATAATCAGGATAGTCTTTAAATGATGTTTTTTGTGCCGATAGAAACGCATCCACCTTCGCCTTCAAGTTCTGGGCTATACCGCCGAATAACCAATGCGCTTCCAGCTTGCCATCGGTATTGCTGCCTTTCGACAGCTCATTTGCTCCGTTAAAGTCCAATTTCAGCTTTAAGCGGTTCGGCATAATGGTTTCTATCTTGATGTTCTTCTGGAATGTGGCACCGCCTACTTTCACCTTCGCCATCCAGTTGCCTGTGCGTGATGAAGTCTCCGTTGCAGTATGGAAGCTATAAAATCCATCAACCGATTTCGTCTGGGTAATGCGTTTATACAACTGTCCGTCCGGATTGTAGAGCTCAAACTCGACAGGGTGATCCGGCGGTAAGGTTTTCAGTTTATCCTCCAAAATGAACGACAGGAATATAGAATCCCCCGGTCGCCATACGCCTCGTTCTCCATAAATAAAGCCTTTTAATCCGCTTTGTATCTCATCGCCACCCACATTAAAGCGCGACAGTGGGAGAGAGCTGCCATCATCCAGTTTCAGGTATCCCTTTTCAGCCCCGTGCGTCGCCACTAACAAATAAGGCTTGCGCTTCAAATCGAATTTCGCCATACCATCCCCATCGGATGTACCTTTATACAATACCTGCTTTTGAAAATCCAGCAACTCCAGCGTTACGCCCGACATCGGCTGAGCCGACAATATGTTAGTTACGGCTATGGTCATGCTGTTGTTATTTCCCCGCTTGGCTATCAGGCCGATGTTTGAGGCGATGATGTTGCGCTTAGCCCAACGGTCTTTTGTATAATAAGAGCTCTTGCAGGGGTCAAAGCGCTCGTTCCAGTTGTAACTTTCGGGGTAGTAGTTGTCATAGCGCTGCCAGAAATCGTCGTCCTCGTCTTTTATTTTGGCTGAGTTATTGTCATATTCCCCTCCGTATTCTTCTTCATCGTCCGTCCCGTCATTCCTCTTCAATACCGGCGAACCCAAACTACAGTTGTATAACGAATACTCCTGCCTGAAACCAATCACTACCCGGTAAATAGCGCCCGGTTCTGCACGCAACAGCTGATCAATATCCAGCATAAAGCGGTTCTTCTTGCTCAGATTAAGACTCTTATCCTGGTCTAACCGAATGGTCTTTTGAACTAGAGGCCGTCCAACAGCCCGCAATTCCTGACCACCATTGAAATCATTATTCTGGAAAAACTGCGGAACGTTGTTCTCATACACCTTGATAATGCTCACATCCACCGCGCTCAGGTTCACGGCCTCAAAAGGCATAGTCAGCTTGCCCGAGTCAGGCAGGATAACACCCTTGCCGGGAATACTCACCGAAGGCATCCTGTTCTCAAAAAATACACTGGCCGTGTAAGGCTGCGCGATCTTCTTGTGCGAAATATTCTCGACACCCTCATTCACAAAAGCACTGTAATTGCCCTGCAAACGGTCGGGAGCGTATATTTTGACGGTGCTGCCCTCAATGGTATAGGCAGGGTCTTCCACATTCTTTATGCCGACCAACCCTTTTAGTTCCTGACCGACCAGTATCGCATCCGAAAACTGCACCAGCACATACTGATCCTGATCTTGCACTGCCGTAATAGCCAGCACCTTAAAATCACCAATAGCCGGTATCTCAAACTGCTGGTCGCCTTTTTTGTCTACGTGCAAACTGCTGCCATCCCAGCTCACGCCCAGCTTGTTCACGGCGTTATTGCCCCTCGCCACATCGGTAATGGTAAACTTATGCGTACGCTGCACATTGTTGTGCTGCCAGTTGATGCGGGTAGGCGAGGTGTAGTTAACGCTAATCAGCTTTTCTATATCGGTATTGTTCTCGTCATCAGCCGTTTGAACCTCGCCCTCCAGCTTCATCTTATCCAGCGAGGTGCTGGTTGCGGTCTGCAAGCCGGTGAATGACACCGTAAAATCAGGTTTAACGGTTTGGAAAGTAAATTTGAACTCGCTAAAATGGTCGGGAACATCCACTATCTTTTTCAGCTCGAACTCAGCGGTATAGCTTTGGTCGGCCACCAGCTTCTTCTCGGGCCTGAACTCGATGGTGCGCTCATCCACCCAATAAGCCTTACCGGCAATGGACGGCGAAAAATCAAACACGCCATCAGGCAGCTTATCGTTCTGCACATGCGTGGTAGGCACCTCGCCCGCCAGCCGGATACGGATGGTACCCTCTTTGGAAATAATGCCCGACGTGTACGACTCGATGTACTTGCTAAATGCCGGATCAACCTTCGTGCTGTGCTTAACGTGAAAGATAAAATAAACGGCGATCAGCAAAATAATTATAGCCACAAGCGCAATAAAAGGCCGCTTGCGTGCTGGAGAAGGGCTTTCGGTGTCTTCCATGGATAAGGTGAAATATTTACGTAAAATATGAAAATTTCAGAAATAAAACACGATTGTGGGATTTAAAAGATTGGTGGGATTGGAGCGTGGGGGCGAGGCGGTAGGCGTAAAAAAAACCATGTCATTGCGATGAACGGCCTGTGAGGTGAAGAAGTAATCGCATGCTATACAGAGCGAAGAAGCCAGGCTGCATATTGTCTGAACCATGATTCGCTTGATTTAAGGATTACTATGATTACTTTTCAAATCGAAAGCGAGGTGGGTGTCACACTCGAAGTGCGGTGCGTAGGGTTTACTGCATATTGTCTGAACCATGATTTGCTTGATTTAATGATAACTATGATGCTCTAAGAAGAGGGTGTCACATTGAGGCACTCGAAGTGCGGTGCGAGGGGCATACTGCATATTGTTTGAACACGATTTTCTTGATTTAAAAAATTAACAAGATCACTGCAAACTGCCAACTCATAACTGCCAACTGAATCAGGGCGTTACCCCGATAAAATCGGGGTCAGGCTGTACGTTCATACTGCGCAGGCATTAGTCACGAGGCCGGTATACACTTCCATCCTTAACGCGAAAACACCTCTCCATCACGTCTTTGCGAGGAACGAAGCAATCTCCGAGCAGAGCATCGAGCACTGACATCTGGGATTAACTAAAAAATTAGCAAAAAATGTAACGAGTGTAACGAGGTTGGAAGATGGAGACGGACGTGACAAATGAGAATAAAGAAATGAGGCTATTTAGTTAACCACCAAACAATAAGACCTGCAACGATAGTCGATATAGTAGCTAAAATCCATTTCATTGTTTGACCCATAGCCGGAGCATCATTATTGCTGTTATTTGTGTTGATAATGTCACGCGTTTTAAATGATTGGTGATTGTTATTTCCAATAATGGGGGTATTAATTCCCTGGAAATGGTAATTTGTAGTTTGCATTGGTTGTTGTGATTGATCGGAGCGTTTTTCAAGACAAAAAACATAGAATTCTATGCCTGCCTTAGTTATTGAGGCATAATAGGCACGTACAAATTGACTCCCTGATTCGTTTCCTAATGCTAAATGATATTTTATTAGCTTCTCATTTTTTAATCCGTCTAAGAAATAGACAATAGCAGCTTCTTGGTTGATTAAATCATCATTTTCATATTCTTCAGAAGGAAAATACTCATCTAAAATTGATGTAACATTAATCTTATTATTCAACCCTGATTCATTGAGAATCTTCAAGAAGCTTGAAGTGTGGTCTCTCTTTTTTAAATGACTTTTATTTGTAGCTATAGGGTTAATATCAAAGAGTGTATCGTCTCTTGTTGGAGAAGTAAGGTTTACGTATAGCGGTTCATGTAAAGTGTCAAACCACCGTTTTATTTTACCTTCTGCATCTACACACCAACTATTGACGTGGGAAAGAGCGATATCGTCATACTCTATAAGTTTTTTTTCCTTTAAATTTTTTAAAAAATTAACGCCTAAGTCATTCTCATTTGTTGTATTTGCAGATTTTGGGTCTGGCTTAGAGAAATTATCGACCATGAATTCCTTAATATCTATTTCCGTAGAAAGTGCCGTTTCTCTTTCGTTGAGAAATTCCAGAAACTTTTTTTCCAAATCAATTTGGATTTGTACCTGTGAATCTAATTCTGGCGTATAATAAATTCCACCTTTTTTAAAGTCACGTTCCTTCGCGTCATATCCCTTGTCCGTTAATTGAAATTCACTGTGGCTCTCAGCTAATCTGATAAGCCCAAATTGTCTCATTATATTTCTGAATTTAAGCTTAGTATCTAAATCATAGTCTTTCCATCTGGTTTTAAATACGTTAACAAATTGAGCCTCAATTGTATTTAATTCAATGAATTTTAAAGTGTTCCATATTATTTCATTACCGGTCATAACAATGCTGATTACAGCCTTAAATCTATGAATAAGTTTATTATCAATCAATTAATCCCAAATGCTCATGTTCCTGTAGCCGTCCTCATTTTGAGCTTAAACTATACAAAATGTGGATAGAAAGGTATCCCTGCACCATTGACTTACATAATGGGAGATTGCTTCGTTCCTCGCAAAGACGCGCCTTTTAAAGCATTGTGTTAATTCTTAAATTCTGCAAATTCCGGTTCAGACGATATGCAGTGAGGCCTTTCGCACCATACTTCGAGTACCTCAGCATGACACCTCTTTTTTAGTTGTAGTGGCAGTTGGCAGTAACAGTCCCTAATGACCAATGACTAATGACCAATCAACTACCTAATCATCACCCCCGGCTTATTCAAAATAGGGAGCTTAATAAAGTTCGATTCGACGATACTTTCTGGCAGGAAGATGAACTTTTTGTCGAATATTTCGCGGCCGATGTAGTAGCTGAGCCAGTACTCGTTGTTGAGGCCAAAGGTGGATTCGTCGATGGGTTCGATCAAGGCAAAGGCTTTGTTTTCCACCAGCGGAAACATGTGGCGCAGGGTAGAGGTTTTGATGGGTTCGCCATCCTTTTCGCCATAACCTTTTGAGGTGATCAGCACATTCTCAATCGGCTCATTTTTGAGGTTGATGAGGTAGACATACCAGGTTTTGGTTTCCACACTCTCGCCCTCCAACGCCACCGCAATGGCGATATCCTGTACTATGTTTTCTGGAATGTCTTTTATCATGGTTAGTTGATTGGGTTGATTGGGTTGATTAAGTTAGATTAAGTTGATTAGGTTGGATTAAGTTAGATTAAGTTGGACTGAGTTAAAACTTATTCAACTCAATCAACCACTTAACTCAATCAACTATTTAATTCATTCAACTCAATCAACCACTTAACTTAATCAACTCAATCAACTATTCTACTTCTTCTTCACAAACTTCTTCTTAGGTGCTTTGGCTTCAGCATCGGCAAGGGCCTTGCAATCCTCGAAAGTCAGATCTTTGGGCTCTTTGCCTTTAGGTATCTTAACGTTCTGTTTGCCAAATTCGATATAAGGCCCCCAGCGACCGTTCAGGATCTTCACATCCGGGTTTTCGTCGAATGTTTTGATCAGGCG
Source organism: Mucilaginibacter sp. (assembly GCA_019235595.1). Lineage (GTDB taxonomy): Bacteria > Bacteroidota > Bacteroidia > Sphingobacteriales > Sphingobacteriaceae > Mucilaginibacter. The sequence continues at coordinate 6,453 of JAFAKI010000046.1, forward strand.
CTCTGAGTCCTTTTTGCGTTTTTCGAGGATGATCTCGATAGCTTGTTCTTCCGAAACATCCAGCGGGTCGATACCCTTTGGTAACGAATAAAACGCACTATTGTGACGAATATACGGGCCGAATTTACCTATCGCCACGGTCATTTCCTTATCTTCAAACAAGCCTACCTTTTTTGGCAGTTTAAACAGTTCAAGCGCATCTTCCAAAGTAATGGTCTCAATACTCTGACCTGCACGCAGACTGGCATAGAGCGGTTTTTCCTCCGTATCACTATCGCCTATCTGCACAAATGGCCCAAAGCGACCGATACGTACCGATACTTTCTTGCCATTTTCCGGGTGAACGCCCAAATCACGCTCTCCGGTAGCTTTATCGGCGGTCTCTATGGTATTCTGCACCTCTTTGTGGAACGGATTGTAGAATTTGCGAATCATGTCGGTCCATTCTTCCATTCCCTGAGCAATTTCGTCGAATTGCTTTTCAACTCCTGCCGTAAAGTGATAATCAACGATACCATTAAAGTATTGGACAAGGAAATCATTCACCACCGAACCAATGTCGGTTGGAAACAGCTTGCCACGTTCTGCACCTGTATTTTCAGTTTTTTCTTCTTTGGTGATGTTAGTGCCTTTCAGTGTCAGCACTATGAAGCTGCGCTGTTTGCCTTCGCGGTCTTCCTTCACCACATAACCACGGTTTTGTATTGTAGAAATAGTAGGGGCATAAGTGGACGGACGGCCAATACCTAATTCTTCCAACTTCTTAACAAGGCTTGCCTCAGTATAGCGTGCAGCTGGGCGCGAAAAACGCTCAGTAGCCGTCATTTCCTGCAAATCCAAACGCTGACCCTTAGCTAATGGCGGCAGGATTGCGTTATCTTCTCCATTTTGTGGTTCGTCCTCATCATCCACTGATTCCAGGTAAACTTTCAGGAAGCCATCAAATTTCATCACCTCACCATTAGCTACCAATTCTTCTTTACGTGTTGATATACTGATCTTTGCAACAGTCTTCTCAAATAAAGCTTCACTCATTTGGGAAGCAATGGCACGTTTCCAGATCAGTTCGTACAGGCGTTTTTCGGAAGCATCACCATCAATGGTATGTGCATCAAAATATGTTGGCCTGATAGCTTCGTGCGCTTCCTGTGCACCGGCGGCTTTGGTTTTATATTTTCTAAGCTGATGGTATTTTTCGCCATAAGCTGAGTTGATCTCATTTGCAGCAGCGCTCAGAGCCAGGTCGGATAAATTCACCGAGTCGGTACGCATGTAGGTGATCTTACCTGATTCGTACAGCTTTTGAGCAACCTGCATGGTACGCGATACCGAAAAGCCCAGTTTACGGCTGGCTTCCTGTTGCAGGGTAGAGGTAGTAAACGGTGCAGCAGGTGAGCGCTTAGCCGGTTTGGTTTCAAGCGAGTTTACGTTGAAAATGGCACCAATACAATCCTTTAGAAACTTCTCAGCATCTTCTTGTTTAGCCCAACGTTCAGGCAACTCAGCTTTAAAAGCTTCTTTGCCTTTACCGAATATAGCGACGATCTTATAGGCTGCTTCCGACTGAAACTTATTTATCTCGCGTTCACGATCAACAATAAGCCTCACCGCAACAGATTGTACACGACCTGCTGAAAGGGATGGCTTTACTTTTTTCCATAATACCGGGGAGAGCTCAAAGCCCACCAATCTATCCAATACACGGCGAGCCTGCTGTGCATTAACCAGGTTGTAATCTATTTTACGTGGATTCTCAATAGCCTTTAAAATAGCCGGCTTGGTGATCTCGTGGAACACGATGCGTTTGGTAGAAGCATCTTTCAAACCCAGAGTCTCAAATAAATGCCAGGATATGGCTTCTCCTTCACGGTCCTCATCGGATGCGAGCCAAACCATCTCGGCCTCCTTCGCTAATTTCTTTAACTCACTTACTACCTGTTTCTTATCAGCAGGTACTTCATATTTTTGTGCAAAGTTATTAGCGATGTCTATCGCATCTTCCGACTTCACCAGATCGCGGATATGCCCATAGCTCGACTTTACAGTAAAGTCTTTGCCGAGGTATCCCTCGATCGTTTTGGCTTTCGCCGGAGATTCAACAATGAGTAGATTTTTAGCCATTAAACCAATTATTTTTTTGCAAATAAAACATAAACTAAGGGAAACACAAATTGTTTGTGGGAATATGGTTGGAAAGTTGAAAAGTTGGAAGGTAAGAAGGTTAGCTTAATTGTTGGATTGTTTTATTGTTAGAGGCTGTTACATTACCCTGAAAAATAACTTTTCAACCTTCCAACTTTACAACCTTTCAACAAAAAGGATCACATCAGAAACCCGCCACCCAAAAGGTCATTACCTTCGTAAAATACAGCGGACTGACCGGGGGCAATGCCCGTTACACTATGGGAGAAATCCACTTTCATGTGTTCACCCATCTGCACGATGGTGCTTTCGGTACCGGCATCCTTATAGCGTATCTTGGTTACCGCTTCAATCGGGTCTTTGATGCTTTCGTATTTAACCAGGTTAAGGTTTCGTACCCAGGCTTCTTTGCGTTCCAGTTCTTCCTGCGTACCTAAAACAACCGCATTAGTATGTGGATCGATGCGGGTAACGAACATAGGATGACCCAAAGCAACGCCCAATCCTTTACGCTGGCCAATAGTGTAGAAGGGATAACCCTGATGCTGACCTACTACGGTGCCATCAGTAAGCACAAAGTTGCCTTTGCCAATACGTTCATCCAGGTCTTCCACTTTATGGCGTAAAAAGGCCCTATAATCGTTATCGGGTACAAAGCATATTTCGTAGCTTTCGCTTTTGCCAGCCAGCTCTACCTGGCCCATTTCTAAAGCCATCTGCCTAATCTCGGCTTTGGTAAAGCTACCCAACGGGAATTTGGTACGGGCAAGGTTCTTCTGAGATACGCCCCAGAGCACATAGGATTGATCCTTATTTTCATCCAGGCCCTTTGATACCACATAACGGCCATTATCATGCATGCGGATATTGGCGTAATGCCCGGTAGCAATAAACTCACAGTCGAGCTTATCGGCACGCTTTAGCAATGCTTCCCATTTGATATGGGTATTGCATAAAACGCATGGGTTAGGGGTGCGGCCGGCGAGGTACTCGTCGACAAAGTTATCGATCACGAAATCACCGAACTCGCTGCGTATATCGAGGATATAATGAGGAAAGCCATAGCCAACAGCCAATGCACGCGCGTCATTAATGCTATCCAGACTGCAGCAGCCGGTTTCCTTAGAACTGCCGCCTGATGAGGCATAGTCCCACGTTTTCATGGTAAGGCCGATCACTTCATAGCCCTGTTCGTGCAGCATAATTGCCGCAACCGAGCTATCAACTCCGCCACTCATCGCCACTAATATCCTGCCGTGCTTACTCATATGGGCTGCAAAGATACGGTTTTTGAAATTGTTGTTAAGTCAGGGGAGGGTAAATTGTGGGTGTTAGTTAACTAGTTAATCAGTGATCGGTTAACCAGTTGTGTTTTTGAATTTCTATGCAGTTCCGGACGGACACTTTTCAGTTTGCAGTTATGAGTTTGCAGTTGGCAATATTTAAAGTTAGATCGTTTAATTAAATCAGTTTGTTATATAACTAACACAAAGTATTGACTATCAAACTTAATTTCTTTAAAGTAAAATGCAAAAATTATCAATAAGCTACTTCAACTAATCACCGATAACTGATTAACTAGTCACTCACGACTAAATGTTCCCAGAGGCACATAATTATATCGCTCTAGATCAGACAAGTCATTAATAGAATTGCATGTTCCATTATTGATCAAAATAATATGATTGCTTGCAGCTATTATATTTGAATAATCGTGGTCTGTTATAACAAAACCAATTGTTGAACTCTTCTCTTTTATAAGGTTAATAATTAATTCTTTATAGAGGGGCTCAACCTTTGAAAATGGTTCATCAAGCAGTATAAATTTCACATCAAGGTTAACAAGTAGTGATATTTCCAGGTATCTTAATTCACCGCCGGATAATTCCGATATCCTTTTATCCAAATGCAGTTTTAAGCGATCGTCATCAAGAATTGCTTCTCTATTAGAAGCCGAGTTGATATACATTTTAACAATCTTCCTTATCGACACATTTTTAGGCAGGAAATCGTGTTGTGGCAAATAAGCGATCAGGTTAGCATGCTTATAAGGCTTATCATAAACTTTTTGATTGATCCGAATAAATTTATTGTAAGTGGGCAGTGTCCCGAAAACGATTTTTAATAGTGATGATTTTCCACAACCGTTTCTTCCAAGCAATCCGATTATATCACCAGTTTCGCATTTGAAATAACAACCGGTAAGAATATTTCTATTGTCAAACGCGATCATTACGCTGTCAACTTCCAGCACATTTTTCATAACCAGGAAGTATTTTTAAGCGCCACTAACAATATGGTTAATATCACATTTCCCAGAAAAGAAGAGCCTATCAGTTGTGACCTCGAAAGCCCTTTATTGAAGTAAAAGTAATACTGCTGCTTATAAAACAGCTCGAAATAAAACACCGAGAGAACCAGACCGAAGGTGCAAAAACAAATCAGGAAAGCATCAATTCCGAAGATGACTCCAAAAACAAAAGAAAAAGGGACGTTTACGACCTGAATCGTTTTATAGTAGTTGAAGACAATGCGCATTGGTTCGGTTGAGGTTTGAATAGCGATTAAACGCTGTACTTAACCGAAATAGTATTCTTTGTTCTATAATTTACGGATTACGCACTTGTCCATCACCCCGCACGATCCATTTATAGCTGGTGAGTTCCTGCAAACCCATCGGTCCGCGGGCGTGGAGTTTTTGCGTACTGATGCCAATTTCGGCACCCAAACCAAACTGGGCACCGTCAGTAAAAGCTGTAGAAGCGTTTACATAAACGGCAGCAGCGTCAACCTTATTCAGAAACGTAGCAGCATGGTTTGCATCTTCAGTAATGATCGCCTCACTATGTTTAGAGCTATGCCCGGCAATATGATTTAAGGCTTCGTCAAAGCTATCCACCGTTTTAATAGCCATTTTATAATCTAAAAACTCTGTGCCGAAATGTTCTGGCTGAGCCTTTTTAAGTAGATCATCAGGATAATTGCCTTTTAATGAAGCATAAGCGCGTTCATCTGCAAATATCTCTACATCTTTTTCTGCTAGTTTTTTTGACAATTCCGGCAGATCAGATATACGGGAAGAATGGATCACCAAACAATCGAGTGCATTGCACACGCTCACGCGACGGATTTTCGCATTAAAGACGATCTCACTACCTTTTTGCAGATCTCCTGTTTCATCAAAATAGGTATGCACAATACCTGCACCCGTTTCAATTACCGGAACTTTACTTTGCTGACGTACACGATCAATCAAATTCTGACTTCCGCGAGGTATCAATACATCGATATAACCAGTCGCATTAAGTAGGGCTTCAGTCGCTTCACGTTCGGGTGGTAGTAGTACAGCTACGTTTTTGTTGATACCATGCTCAGCCAGTACTTCGTGAATGATCTTAATAATGGCTTTATTTGAGAATTCAGCGTCACTTCCACCCTTTAAAACACAAACGTTACCTGTTTTAAAGCATAGCGCAAATACATCAAAAGTAACATTTGGACGTGCTTCATAAATTACCCCAACAATACCTAGTGGAACGCTAACTTTTTTAATGTTCAGACCGTTAGGCATTGTTTTTTCTGACAGGATATGGCCAAGCGGATGAGGGAG
>JAFAKI010000081.1 GCA_019235595.1 Mucilaginibacter sp.
GAAACCTGGGACGATGAAAATTTAAACAAGATCCATACTGATCTGAAGCGCACCTTCGATCTGCAGGAACGATTCCGGGATATACAGGAAGGGCTGAATATCGTAAAAGACAACCTGGAACTATTCAGAGACCTACTGCAGTACAAAAACAGTTACCGTCTGGAATTGATAGTCATCATACTGATCCTACTGGAAGTGCTGAATATTTTTGCGCAGAAAATATTTAGTTGAAGATGGGGTTTCTCCTACATTGCAGGCGCACAAACCCCTCCCCGCCGCTTCACATGCAACCGCACCCCTCCCCACGGAGGGAATTCACTAAGGCGTACCCATTTCAAATGCTGGTTATTAATCATTGATTTATAATAACCTATACGCGGGTTTTGCCGTATAAGTAAGCCTTTACTAAGCACGCGTTTTCGCAGTATATGAATATTAAATTATCCGTCTTCCTCATTTTGATCGTTTTATGCAAAGCATCTTTTGCTCAAACGGGGCTTTCTTCAGACGAGCTGTTCCAGCAGGCACGCAAAACTGCTTTTGATGAGAAAAATTATCCCAAGGCTATACGATTAAGTAAACAGGCATTAGCAAAAAGCCCGGATTATTCTGATATCCGCGTTTTTTTGGGCCGGGTATACACCTGGTCGGGTAAAACGGATAGTGCGCGGGCAGAATTTAAAAAAGTGCTTAGCAAACACCCGGACAATGAGGATGGCTCTTTTGCCTACGGCAGTCTTGAATACTGGAATAACAATTCAAACGGCGCCTTGGGTATTGTTAACAGCGGATTAAAATATCATCCTCGCTCGAGCGATCTGTTATTACTGAAAGCAAAAGTATTGAATGATCTTAAACGGTACCCTGAAGCCAGCAACACGTTGGATACTTTGATAAAAGCCAACGCAGGTAATTCGGATGCACGTGCATTAGCAGATCGGATAAAAGATAACACCTCAAAAAATAAGGTCGGGGTAACCTACGACTATATCTATTTCGATAAAGAATTCAGTGCCCCATGGCACCTGGCAAGCCTTGAATATGTAAGGCAAACCGGTATCGGTTCTATTATAGGGTACCTGAATTATGCAAATCGTTTTAATACAAACGGGTGGCAGTATGAGATCGACGCCTATCCGCATATATCAAAAACTTTTTATGCATACATAAGCGGGGCCTATTCCAGCAATGTGGGTGTGTTTCCAAAGACCAGAGCGGGATTTTCGCTTTATGCTAACTTACCTGCGAGCTTTGAAGCTGAAGCCGGTTTCAGGTACCTGCATTTTACAGGCGACACCTGGATATACACGGCTTCTATCGGTAAATATTACAAAAGTTTCTGGTTCAATTTCCGCACCTACCTGACGCCTTCCAATAGCTCGATTTCGCAGTCTTATTCGATAAAGGCAAGATATTATACCGGAGGGGCCGATGATTATATTTCGCTGGGTATAGGTACTGGTGTCTCGCCGGATGATCCGCGCAATATCATCCTGCTGAACAATGGTCAGAATTATAAGCTTGTTTCAAATAATATCACCGCCGCTTATTGGCGCTCATTCAAAAGACGCAACATCATATTTTTTACGGCAAGTTTAGATCACCAGGAATACCGGTTCCAGACCTGGGGAAATCAGCTGGATTTGGGTATCGGTTATCAAAGAAGATTTTAAGTTACGATGAGGAAGAGAAAGTTTCTGCAACTGATTATACCCGCGCTCCTAATTTTCCCGATAGTGATGTGGCTCGGCTGGTATTTTACGCCTAAAAAAAAGCTGGTTGTCGCCATAGTTGATAAAACTGTACTGACCACCGATTGCCAGGAGCACACATCGCTCTGGTGGATACTAAATCATAACCGATTTACCAAAACATCAACACAAGCCTATAAGAATAGCCGTGATTATTTTGGGTTTTTCCCAAAAGGTGATGAGAAGTTCAAACTGAAGGGTCTGGAAAGATTTTCGTCGGAACAATTAAAACAATTGAGTAACGACGCCGATGTGGCTTACTTTACCGACACCTACGGGATTTACCGGAACGAGTGGTACAGCCAAAAGCAGAGTACTGAACGTTCAAACGTGATCTACGGCGGGATGAGTGCCCAGGATGTGGAGTTTTTGCAGAATATGAAGGACCGGCATAAGCTGATCATTACCGAATTTAATACGATAGGTTCGCCAACCAATGCTGATAACCGCAACAAGTTTGAGAACATGTTCGGCATGCATTGGACCGGGTGGACAGCACGTTATTTTGATAGTTTTGATACCGTAAAGAATAAAGAGTTGCCCCACTGGCTTATCGGAAACTACAAGAAACAGCACGAACAAAAATGGCCGTTCCACAAAGCAGGACTGGCATTTGTAAGCAATGACGACCAGATTGTAATCCTGGAAGACAGCACGCATTTAACCGACCCTGTACCTCATATCATCACATTTGGCTATGGACAAAAGGTATTAGGATTGCCTGAAAGAATGAAATACCCTTTTTGGTTTGATATTATTACCCCGTCATTGACTATAAATCATGCGGTGTCCCGGTTTGATATTAGCTTGAATGCCACAGGTACCGCCGAACTGAAGAGATACAATATTCCTACTACGTTCCCAGCTATTATTATGCATAAGGATAAAGATTACCAGTTCTATTACTTTTCTGGTGATTTTTGTGATAACCCTATAGGGATGGGCACCTCTTATTTTAAGGGTATCAATCTGTTCAGATGGATGTTTTACAACTCCGACGATCCGGCCGAACGTAAAAGCTTCTTCTGGACGTTTTATCGCCCGATGATCACCACCATTCTAAAGGAGCAGGCGGCCGACAAAAATTAGATTGATTCTTTTCCCTTTTAGGTAACTCCTATGGAGTTTAACTTCCTGCATTATAATTGGCTATAAACAGGAAGCTCCTATGGAGCCTCATTTAACTTTTTAAAGTCCCATAGGGACTACCTGATTATAGAGAAAAAGCGAAACAAAGCTTAAGCCCCATCGGGGCTTCCTAATTATGTAGCTATGCGTCAGAGAAACGACCGCTGGGTATTACAGATAGCTTTGACAGGAGAAGGTGCCGTTTGATGGTGTTAATAAACTTAATGACCGGGTAGCTAATATATCGTACCGCCAAAATTCATTTATATTTCAGGGCGGAATTTGTTACGAGTTTTGATAATTACTAAATATGTTGACACAAAAAAAGTGACGCTTTATAAGGGTCACTTTTTGTTTTATCGGTATTGGATGTTTTATTGCTTAACCGGATTATAATGCTGGTGAATGGAATCTGGTATGATCCAGTTTCCGGTCACGATCTGTGAGTTCTTTTTCTTGAACTGGTCGAAAGCGTTTTTAAGCTGACTGGCTTTCCCCTCATCCTGTATAGGATCTTCGCCCAGTTCTGCATTCAGTTTAAACAGATTATCGCCATTTAGGTGGTAATCGCCCATAATAAAATCGATCATATCCGTCTTGGTCTGCAGCAAAGGATAGTTATGGATATTCTCAAAATTGCGGTTGGTATCCAAACCTTGTCCCATCCAGCTTACCAGTGAAGGGCCTTTGATTTGATAATTATGCTGCAAATAAGCCATTAAGCTTGGACTGATATCAAAATGTGTTGAAACAGACGATATCTGCGCAGTACGTTTAAGCATCGGCGAATAAACAATCAGCGGCACGTGATAACGGTCGATCTTATCACTCATCGGGATCTCAGGCATACGGTGGTCACCGGTAATCAGGAATATGGTGTTATTATAATCGCTTCGTTTGCTGTAGGCATTGAAGAACCCGCGCAGCGCATCATCCAGGTACAAAATGCTGGCGTATTGCAATTTGTAATTACGGCATTCATTCTTTTTAGCATCATCAAAACCCAGTTCAGTCAGGCGTTTTTCAAACCTGGCCAGGTATTTATCCTCTTCATTTATTGCAAACGGACTGTGTGTTGCTACCGTTAACACAATGCTTAGTTGAGGCGCGGTTGCTTTTTCGTTGCGGGTAACTAAATAATGCCTGAACAGCTCCTTATCGTTATAACCCCATGAAAACCCATTAGGAGCAGGTAATTTGGTATAACCTGCAGGGAATGATTTTTCATCATTCAGTTCATCAATAGAATTTTTGTTCAGGAAGGTAGCCATGTTGTCAAAACTGGCATCGCCGCCGTAGTAAAATGAAGTATGGTAGCCATTATATTTTAACAGGCTTAGCAGGGATATATGCGAAGGCATATTATCGCCCAATGCCAGGAACCCATTTTTGGCAAATGGCAGTGAGCCTAATACTGAAGGCAGAACCGCAAAAGTACGTCCGCCCTCGCTCAAGAAGTTTTTCCAGTAAAGGCTTTTGCCAGATAGCGAATCAATAAACGGCGTAAAATTGCCCAGGTAAGCGCCTTGATTGGTAAATGCGCGGCCCAAGCCTTCAACCAGGATGATCACAATATTCGGAGGTGCGGTATTTCCCTTGATAAATGGACTCAACACATCCGACGAGGGATCGCTATGTAAAAATGGATAATGTGTTGGATCTGTGTATTTGAATGCCGCTATTTTGCTGGTTGCACCATTATCATAATCGTTAACATAGCTATCCGTATAAATATCCAGCTCTTCTTTTGATGAGAAAAAATGCTTATATGATTCAGACCAGAAATGATCAGATTTATTAATAACCAGGTTATTGGCGTAGTCTGATTTAAAGTTTCCGGGTTGGATCATGGCCTGTGCATCGGTCACAAATAAAAGGAATGACAATGCCGGTAAGGCAATCACAATATACCTCGGCAACTTCAGTTTTGCAGGTAGCATCCATAAAGCTGTAACGGCACCGCCTAATACTACAATAATGCCTATAATCTGGAAAAAGTTAACGCCTCCTGCTGCCCCAACGGTCTGCTTAATATCGGCTATAGAGTAGCCATACAAGTCGGCGCCAAGCGGAACCAATGCCGTTGTGAAGTAGGAGGTAAGGCTAAGCTGGACAATCGCCATAAAAACGATGAATACACAATAAGTTATGCGTGCGAACCGTGCCGAGATGAAATGGAGTACCACATAAACCAGGAAAAAATAGATCAGGCCTTTGCACCAAAAGATCAGGTCATTCAAAAAAGACCAGCCCAGCACGGCAAAAATGCTTTTGGGGAACTGATGCGTCGTTCCGTTATAGATGATCTCAAATATGCTCAGCACAAAAATGATCATCAGCCATATGATAGAGAGCTGCGCGAACGATAAAGCCGCAGGCACTATCTTTTTTGTCAGCTGTTTCCCTTTAGTTTTCTTAGTTTCCATTACTCAAAATACTATTACCCTTTTTTCTCAGTAGCCAAACCTGTCCTGGTCATTTCGCCCCAGGAATTATTCTTTCTGATCAGATCTATATTACCCCTAATTGCCGACCATACCACAAACGGGTGGAACACAAACGGCTCCAATATCGCAACACCCACCAAACGTAAAATATCTTTCCGGCCTCTGTATTGATTGTAGGTGAGAACCTCCATCATGATGGCAAAAATGGAATAGAGTATACCCATGCATAGTACGCCAACGATAATCAAGATAGCCGACCAGTTGATAGCATAAGTAAAGCAATAAATGATCATGCCGATGGTTCCGAAAAATTCGATGATCGGCGCCAGGAATTCGAAGAACAGCCAGTAAGGATAGCTTAACATCCCCAGGATGCCATAACGTGGGTTAAAGAGCATTACTTTGTGGAAACGCAGGGTCTCGATTGTCCCACGCGTCCAACGATTGCGCTGGCGGCCCAGGATTTTAAATGTCGATGGCGCTTCGGTCCAGCATAGCGGGTCAGGAATAAAGGCCACTTTATAAGGTTCGTCGCGTTCTTCCATATAGCGGCGCATGCGCACCACCAGCTCCATATCCTCACCTACGGTATTGGTATTGTAACCTCCGCAGTTGATCACAATCTCACGATCAAAAGCACCAAAGGCACCTGAAATAAGCAATAGGCCATTCAACTTGGTCCAGGCCATGCGGCTAAGCAGGAATGCACGGATATATTCAAGCGTCTGTATTCTTGGCAGGAATTGTTTGGGGAGATGCACTTTCACCAATCGCCCGCCTTCAATTTCGCAACTATTAGCAATACGAACTACTCCACCTGCTGCTATTACACGTTGATTGGTGGTTTCAAGAAAAGGCTTAGCTAGTTTTAAAAGTGAATCCTGCTCCAATACGCAATCCACGTCGATACAAACAAAATAGTCATTCTTGGCAATATTCACACCTACGTTTAGTGCGTCAGCTTTGCCGCCGTTCACCTTATCGACTACAATTAGCTTACGGTATACCGGGTTGTAGCTTTTGTAAACACCCCGAACAGGCTTGGTTTTTATTTGCTGGTTGACAAAGAAGTCTACTTTATAAAGATCATACGCGTTGATCAGCTTCTCCAACGAATCATCCTTGCTGCCGTCATTAATAATAATAACCTCAAGATTGTTATAGTGCAGCGACAGTAGTGAGCGCACATTTTCAATAATATTCGCCCCTTCGTTATAGGCCGGCGCCAGTATGCTCATGCTTGGTGTCTCGGTTGACGAAGCAAGCATCCTGTAGTCGGTAAAGCTGTTTTTATGCAGATAAGAACGCGTCTCGCTGATGGAAAATGCGCCTATAAGCACATAGCATATCAAAAGTATGATAGAATACAGCAGAATGCCGTAGGTGAAAAAGTGCAATATAAACGTTTGCCAACTCATGCCGCTATTTCTCCTTTAATATGCATTACTATTTCTTTAATAGATTGATTCTCCTCTCTTGAATATTTTTCCAGGGAGATCATACCATCTTTATTGCTTTGCACCAATGCGCGTGCCGCATGAATCTTTATTTCATCATTTTCATAAGTTAGCAAATCGAGCAGGAACAACAAGTCCTTATCCGTTCCGACTGTTTCCATCACTTTTATCATGGCCAACTGGTTCTTTAAAATCTCGTGCAGGAACCTTGATATTAAGTCATCAGAGGTTTCATCGGTATAGATATCCTTTAGACAATGAATGGCTTCATACCTCACTGTTGGATCTGAATGATCAAGACACGACACGATATCGTAATACAAATCAAACCGCTGATAAGTGCGGGCCAGTTTTAACGCAAATACAATAACAGTACTATTGGCCGACTTAAACCATGGGCTCATGTCAATTTGAGAGGGCGATACGTTAGACAGCTGTTGCAATAGTTTGATCTGCTGCCAGTTTGAAATGGGATACGTTACTGTATCCAAAAAATGAAGGCCGTCAAAGCCATTGAAATGAACTAACGCGGATTGCGCTTCCATGCGCACCAGGTCGTTTTTGTCGTCGGTGTACAGGCATATTTGCTCCACAAATTCGTGCATATCCATGATGGTAAGCTCCTGTACTGCTTTTGCCCTGATATACCACCTGCCGCTGGATAAATTATTCAGCGCGTACTTGTCAAGGCCCTGTTGTACATAAAGGTGCTTCAGATTATCTGCTGATATGCCGGTAATGCTCTTTTTTGCAGAAGTGATCTCATTTACGAGCAATTTCCTGAAGTATTTGTTGCTCATCAGTTTTTCGGCCCTTGAAGTAACCGGGATCATGGCATCACCTTCTAATTCTTCATCATCGTAAAATATAGCTTTGCGTATCAGCAAGTCGGAAATTAAGCTCCACTTATCGAACTTTTTATCATAAACACTTTTGAAATACATGTAAGATAACATGAAAACCAAAAGGCTTAAAATCAATAAAATAATGCCCGCAAGGACCATATTTTGGATATGCCAGACACTAAAAACAGAAAGTAAATAAGCTTTGCTAATCAAACTCTTGTTATTATAACCTAATCAGATAAATTATTTAACCAATGGGGCCTCAAACCTGCGCACACGTACCGATAGCTCGTTCGGGCTGAAAGGTTTGGTCATATAATCATCGGCACCAAGCTGAAAGGCTTCAAGCACCACATTTTCCTGACCCATTCCTGACAGGATGATCACCGGTGTGCCGGTTGGAAATCGTGTTTTTACAGCACTCACTACTTCGAGGCCAGATAAATAAGGCATCATGATATCCGTAATAACCAGGTCAGGCTGAAATTCATCCAGTTTTTGCACCGCAGCCCGGCCGTCATTTGTTATCACCACATCATGCCCGTCTTTTTTAAGACGGAACTCAAGCATTTTAATCATTAATTGATCATCTTCCGCTACCAGGATTTTCATATTTCAAAATTTTAATTACGGTTAATAAAAACTGTTTAAAAGAATAGTAACAACCTTCAATAAAGGTGTTATCGCACTTATACGCAGGCAAGTAAATATTAGTTATGCAGCGGTGAGTTTTTATGTTTAAGAAGTTACTGGAATGGGGGAAGGGCCTCACGGACCACTTTAGTGGAAGTTATTGATGGTTATTGATAAAACCAGGATCAATATACAGCGAAAAAGGGGGGGCTCATTACAGCATTGAAGGTACATTTTTTGAGCATCAAATCAGCTTACCAGCTTTATAGTAAAGCTGATACCCAAGCTAATCTGCTCGCGCAACATCATTTATTTCGTGGATGATGGTGTCCAGTTTTACGATAGCTTCTTTGAGATAATGTAGTATTTGCCGGTTGTGCTCGCTGGTAATCCCCTGCTCTTCAACCAGATCGACCAGACCAATTACGCTTGCAACAGGACTCCTCAATAGATGGGAGTTCTTATAAGAAATAACCTTTAGCTGTTCAACTTTTCCCTTGAGTTCGTCCTCGAGTTCTATGAGCCTGGTTATATCCTCAACCTCCCTGATAATTGTGCAAATCTGATTGGCGGGATTTTTTTCATAAATCATCTGACGGGAATACACCCACATGTAATTACCGTCGCACTTGCGCAAGCGCACCGTTAGTTCAACCACTTCACCTTTTTTTGATTGACGGACATTATCCATAGCTTGCTGCACTTTTTGAAAGTCATCCGGATGAACAATTTTTTTATAGAAATCATTGCTCAGACTTTGGTATTCGTCTTCAGAATACCCCAACAATTGATGAGCCACCCCACTTGAAAAAAGTAATTTGTGATTGGATAGGTCGTACGTCTGAAATT
>JAFAKI010000093.1 GCA_019235595.1 Mucilaginibacter sp.
ATCGCGTCAAAAACGTTCACCACCCAGGAAACAATGGCCAACGCGCATAGCGCGCGCGATTGGTTCATTGCCGGAGGCGGAAAAGATGGTGATGTAGCCAAACACTTCGCAGCTTTATCCACCAATGCACAGGCCGTTGAAAAATTCGGCATCGACACCAAAAATATGTTTGAGTTTTGGGATTGGGTTGGCGGTCGTTATTCACTGTGGAGCGCAATCGGTCTATCTATTTCCTTAAGCATCGGCTATGAAAACTTTACTGAGTTACTTACCGGTGCCCACCAAATGGACCAGCATTTTAAAAATACCGAACCGGAACAAAACCTGCCGGTTATATTGGCATTGGTAGGTATCTGGTATAATAACTTCTTTGAATCTGAAACCGAAGCAATTCTTCCATACGATCAGTATATGCACCGCTTTGCTGCATATTTCCAACAGGGAGATATGGAAAGTAATGGTAAACACGTTGATCGCAACGGCAGTACTGTAGAGCATTCTACCGGACCGATCATTTGGGGCGAACCGGGAACTAACGGTCAGCATGCCTTTTATCAATTGATTCACCAGGGCACCAAACTGATTCCTTGCGACTTTATCGCGCCAGCACAATCGCACAACCCGCTGGGCGAGCATCATCAAATGTTATTGTCTAACTTTTTCGCTCAAACCGAAGCTTTAATGAACGGCAAAACCCGCGAGGAAGTTGTTGCTGAACTAAAGGCAGCAGGAAAATCAGATGCTGAGATAGAAAAGCTTGCTCCGTTTAAGGAGTTTGATGGCAACCGTCCAACCAACTCTATTTTGGTGAAAAAGATCACGCCTCGCACGTTGGGTTCATTGATTGCCATGTATGAGCATAAAATATTTGTTCAGGGTATTATTTGGAACATCTACAGCTTTGATCAGTGGGGTGTTGAGCTAGGTAAGCAATTAGCCGGCAAGATCCTTCCTGAATTACGAAATAATGATGAGGTGAGCAGTCATGATTCGTCCACCAATGGATTGATCAATCAGTATAAGGACTGGCGGTAGATTAGTTGGCGGTTTGCAGTGGGCAGTTTGCATTAGTGATACAATATTGCAAACTGCCATTTTTTTTGCACATTCAAGAGAAGCATGGCGACGAATTTTGGCTAAAGCCGTGTCTTTTTGTAATTCGCCGCCCGTTGACTAAAGTCAACGGCAATGAACAAATTCATTTATCTAATCTTATTTTTTCTGCCATTCTTTTACATAAATGGATTCATTGCTATTACCTATTGCCAAAACCACGGCGAAGAGCTAATATAATTCACCCTTCCATTCCATTTGTCTTGTTGATTTCCGAAATAAAGGGATTCATTGCCGTCCCATTCATGGGACGGATAATAGCCGACAGAAAAATGGCTTTAGCCTAACCTATGCGATTTGCATAATTTATCCTACCTTAGACACATAATCCTTAAAACCTAATCTTATCATGTCTTTCGTAAAAATCTGGGTGCATTTGGTATTTGCAACAAAAAACCGGGAACCGCTTCTTGCCAAAAATTTCAGGTATGATTTATACGATCATATTATCCAAAATTGCAAAGAGAAAGAAATATACTTACAAACAGTAAATGGCTATACCGATCACATCCATTGTCTGATCTCACTTGGGAAAGATCAAAACATTTCAAAAGTAAGTCAATTAATCAAAGGTGAGTCTTCATTCTGGGTCAACCAAAATGATCTGTCCGAAAGTAAATTCGGTTGGCAAGATGACTATTTCGCTGTTTCAGTAAGCGAATCACAAGTTGAAACCATTGCTAAATACATTAAAAATCAGGAGCAGCATCATTCCAAAAAATCATTTGATGATGAAGTTAAAGAATTTATGACCAGATACGGCTGGCAGAAAATTAAAGACTAAATCTGCCCACCGTAAACTGCAAACTACTTCTTCACAAACTTCACCTGGAACAATTTATCCCAATTTTTCCCTGTAAGGAATATTCGGCCCGTGGCTTTGTCGTAAGCAATGCCATTTAACACATCCGAGTTAAGATTTCTTTTATTTTGAGGGTAAAGATTAGTCAAATCAATTCTCCCTGTAACTGCACCGGTTTTTGGGTCGATGATAACAATGATATTCTTCTCCCAGATATTGGCATACAATTTACCGTCAATATATTCCAACTCATTTATGGCGTTGACAGGTCCTTCGTTATCATACACATCAATAAACCCTTTTTGGCGGTAGGTATCTTTATCTAAAAACCAGATGCGGTTGGTGCTGTCATCGGTATATAGTTTCTTTCCATCAAAACATAAGCCCCAGCCTTCTACCCCCACATGATAAGGTAGGGTGTTGAGCAGTTTAAAAGTGTTCTTGTCGAAAACAAAAAGGGAACGGGGATCCTGGTAAGTTAGCATGATGATTTTGTCACCAACGATTGCGCTACCTTCTCCAAAATATTGAGTATCCAGCTTCGCTTGCTTAACAGCTTTACCTGTTTCAAGGTCGATCTTCATTAATTTTGAATGCTTAAACTGGCCCGTGCTTTCATATAAATATCCGTCCTGGTATAACAGGCCTTCGGTAAACGAACCTGTATCATGCGGGTACACCTTTTCAATTTTAAAAGTGTATTCTTCAGGCGCTTTTGCAGCCAACAGTACGATGTTTGTAGAAATATCCTGACTTTTGCCACCCTGATATAATTTGGCGGTGATCGACCTAGGGCCTAACATGATTGAATCCGTTTTAAGACTAACAGCTGATGAATCCTTCTTTGATGCAAATCGTGTAGAATCAACCAGGTAAACGATAGAATCGGGTTTGGTATCCGCAGGATAGCTCAACTTTACTTGAACTTGTTGGCCCTGCTTATAATTGGTTCCGGCTTCAGGGGTGATAGAGATTCCGGCATCCTGAGTTTTTTTATTACAGCCGGCGCAACCAAAAGCCAGCATAGCAACTGCTGTTAGAAGCAGAATGGTATTGTTTCTCATAGTTTAATCAGAAGAGGGCCAGAAGGCATCTTCAATATGTTTTAATGAATAATTTTCGTTCCGGTCAAATAAAACGGATATAATATCAAAGCGCACCTCGCCCTGGTGATCCATCAGGTAAATATATTCATCCGCGGCCTCTGCCAGTAATTTTTGCTTACGCGTATCCACGAAATCCTCCGGCTCACCAAACGCATTGCCGCTTCGCGATTTTACCTCGGTGAAGATAATCACTTTATCTTTATAAGCGATCAGATCAACCTCTGCCTTGCCATGCGTCCAGTTCTCGTCCAATATCTCGTACCCCAAACCCTGCAGGAATGTTTTTGCTAACGATTCGCCTTTTCGGCCAAGATCCAGGTGTTTCGCCATTATTTGATGATTACTGAGCCGAGGTAATCCGAAATACTTTTCTCCACCTTTTTCATCTGCATGTATTGCGTCAGCAAAATTTCGGTGTTCTCATCTCCTTCTGCTTTTTGCAACTCTGTACGTAAGCCATCCAATATCTTACCCACCTTATGTTTTTTCAGGTGGAATATAGCACCTAAAATTGTCGCTTTCATATTAACCTGCTCATCCGGCACCAGGATCTTGTGCATCTCGTACCAGTTTTCGCTTAACGTATATTTGGTGGCTATTAGTGTGACAGCCAGATCGACCACCTCTTTATCAGGGTAGTGAATAAAGAATTGCTCATCCGGCAGTACACCGTTTTCAACCTCTTTACTGTACAGTTCTACGATCTTTTTACTCGAATCGTGTTCAAACTCTACGTCGCCTAACTCTGCCACCATAAACGGTCCGATATAGGTATTGGCAATGCCATCCCAATCGATCATTTTGCTTCCGTACAAAAGCAATAAGCGTATAATTTCCTTTTCCTGTGTATGGTCTTCCTTTGCAGGTTTTTCGGGTGAGATTTCTTCAACGGGCAGTTGTTCCGCTAGCTCAGCTTGTTTTGCGCCCTGTTGTGCATCTTTTTTCGATTTAGCAAGACGCATTTTGTTGAGCTCAGAAAGCAATGCTCGCTCATCGATTTGCAATAGATGGCTACAATCCTTTATAAATACGGACGCCTTGATCGAATCCGGGATCTTCGCAATACTCTCTACCACTTCGCGTATCACTTCCGCACGTTTTATCGGATCGGTTCCAGCTTCTTTTAGAAGAATATCGGTTTTATAAAGAATAAAGTCTTTTCTATTCTGATCGATGTAGTTTTTGAAAGCATTAGTCCCAACACTGCGAACATAAGAATCCGGGTCATGTCCATCGGGGAACAGCACCACCTTTACATTCAACCCCTCTTCCAGGATCATATCCAGCCCGCGCAGAGATGCTTTGATACCCGCGGCATCTCCATCATACAGGATAGTAATATTTTTGGTGAATCTACTAATCAGCCTTATCTGCTCAACCGTAAGCGAAGTGCCTGACGAAGCTACCACATTCTCAATCCCTGCCTGGTGAACGGACAGCACGTCAGCATAACCTTCTACCAGGTAGCAATTATCCTCATCCCGTATCGCCTTCTTGGCAAAATAAAGACCATATAAAACATTCGACTTATGATAAATCTCCGACTCCGGCGAGTTAACATATTTCGGAACGTTTTTATCGGTCTTCAGCGTTCGTCCGCCGAACGCAATCACACGACCGGTAAACCCATGTATCGGGAACATTACCCGACCGCGATAACGGTCGTATAGCGTTCCATTATCACGCTTAACAGAAAGGCCACTTTCAACTAAAAACTCTTCCTGGTAACCCTCTTTTACTGCTTGTGCCGAAAAAGCTTCCCACTGATCTGGCGAGTAGCCCAGCTCGAATTTCTTTATGGTTTCGTTATTAAAACCACGCTCTTTAAAATAGCTAAGGCCGATGTTTTGTCCCTCCTCGGTATTTAATAAACTTTCGTGAAAGAATTTCGCCGCATAAGCGCTGACGATCATCAGGCTTTCGCGGTGGTTTTCCTCCTCTTTATTTTCGTGCGATTCAACTGTTTCCTCTACCTCGATGCCATATTTGTTGGCCAGCCATTTTAGGGCTTCCGGATAAGTAAACTTTTCCAGCTCCATCAAAAAAGTGACTGCAGAGCCGCCTTTCCCTGATGAAAAATCTTTGAAAATACCTTTTGCTGGGGATACAGTAAATGATGGCGTCCGTTCGTTACTGAATGGCGAAAGACCTACGTAATTGGCGCCCCGTTTTTTTAACTGCACAAACTCACCAATCACCTCGACAATGTCGATGGCTTCCATAATGCGGTCGATGGTGGTTTTGGTGATCATAAGATAGCTACAAATGTAGGGCAATCCGCCGATGTTGGCGACCGTAAGTTATGAAATATTTGTTTGCCTTCTTTTCAAAAAAGTAATGGCAATGCCTGCCAACACGATAATACTGCCTGCAATTTCCTTAAATTCAAGCTTCTCGTTCAGCAAAAGCATCGCCCAAAAACCAGCAATCACGGTTTGGCTAAGCAAGGCCACAGAAACCTTTGTCGCGTCCAGGTAATTGAGTGAGTAATTGATGGTGATCCACCCAGCCAACTGGCAAACCAGTCCCATGCCTAATAAATAGCCCCATGTAGAAGCGGGAAAGTTCAGCATTTCATCATGTTGAAAGCAGCAGATAAGAAACATGAACACGGATGCCCCCAGCATATTATAAAACATAAACGTAACCGTGCTTATCTTTTGCAAAATGCCTTTGGTGATCATGATATAAATGGCATAGAACAAACTGGCGATCAAGGCAAGAATCAACCCGATATTAAATTGCAGATGCAGAATTTGCTGATAGCCCACTAGTATAACCATGCCGAAAATGGCTATCCAGGTGCCTATCCAGAATGAAGCGCCCGATTTTTTTCGCAGGATCAAAAAGCTTAGTAACCCAACCCAAAGCGGCGCAAGGTTGGCGATCAGTGTGGATATTGTAGCACTGATCTTCATCAGTGAAAGGTTCCAAACAGCAATGTCGGCACCAAAAACTACACCTCCTACCAGTGCGACCAGTAAATCTTTTCGTTCAATCTTTAACTTACCCTTAATAATGCAATACGGAGCCAAAAGTATCCAGGCAAAAAATATGCGGTAAAAACCGGAGGTGATAGCGGGTGCGACGGCAAGCTTAACAAATATCGGCGAAAAGGAAATGCATACAATACCGATAATGAGGCTGGCTTTGGGATTCATTAGGAGCAAAGGTAGCTGTCTGAATCAGAATTAACAGAATTAAATGATTTACTGAATGCCTTCCTTATGTTATTCTGATAATTCTAGAATTCAGCAAATTCTGATTCAGACAAACATCAAATAATTGTATTTTTGCGCCTCAAAATATTTATTATGAGTCAGCGCACAAAGATCAAAGCATTGCTTGAGAGCGAGCAAACCAACATTGAAGTAACGGTTAAAGGATGGGTACGTACCTTCCGTAATAACCAGTTTATCGCTTTAAATGATGGCTCGACTAATAATAATATTCAGGTAGTGGTTGATTTTGAAAACACTGACGCGAATTTGCTTAAACGGATCACTACAGGAGCTGCTATCAGCGTAGTGGGCCAACTGGTAGCATCTTTAGGTAAAGGTCAGAAGGTAGAAGTAAAAGCAAAAGAGATAGAAATATTGGGCGACAGCGATCCTGAAAAGTATCCACTTCAGCCTAAAAAACATAGTTTGGAGTTTTTACGCGAGATTGCTCATTTGCGTTTTCGCACCAATACTTTTGGCGCTGTGTTCCGCGTGCGCAACAGCCTATCATATGCC
>JAFAKI010000114.1 GCA_019235595.1 Mucilaginibacter sp.
CTTTTGATAATTGCAAATTATGTGCATCGGTGCCTTCAGCGGAGGCATAACCATTCAGCATAAAAGTAGCCGACGGATCTTTTTTCATCTCAGCTGCAGCTTTGTCCAGTATCGGGTACGATTCGGTTTTTAATATTCCCGAGTCGAACTCAAACTGAATATCGGCAAAGTTATAATTTGGCGGAGCAGGCGCTGGTGGCGGTTCTGGTGCTGGTGCAGGTGGTGCTGCTTGTTGTACCGGTGCCGGAGCCTCGGTCGGCGGCGGATTTTGAGCGGGAGGTGCAACTACTTTCTTTTTTGCTTTACAGGCCGACATTGAAATGGCGGCAACCAGGATGAGAACCAGGTAGAAATTAGATCTTAAAAATTTCATGTTAGAAAAGTTGGTTAAAAATTATTAAACGGCTTATATCAAAGCTTATTGCCGAAGTTAAGTACCGCTAAACATATTCCAACAATTTTTGCCAATTATGGTTTTGCGAATCTAATTTTTCGCTGGCGCAAATCTGCGCATCTTCTCATCGTATATCCTAATCTTCCCGTCTTTTACCATAACGTCATCTACATAGTATACCGAGTCTTTTTTGCCATTCTTGTCGGTCATTTTCTCCACATACCAAAGGGTAACCCAGGTGTCTTTTTTGTCGGGGTAATAGGTGGTCATCCACGAATCAAACTCTTTTGATACGGAGGCTGATGCTGAACGCATGTCCGACAGTATTTTAGTCAGGCTATCCTTACTGCCCCTAAAATGAAATTGATCGCCAACGAACTCAGCGGTGTCCGCAAAAGCTTCGGCGCAGCCTTTTATATCGCCTTCTACATATTTTTTCAGGCAATTGAGCACCAGCAGGGAATTCTTTTCATCGCCCGGCTGCCATTTGATGGAATACCTGGGCGTAAAAGGGTAGTTAAGTTTAGCCGTGGTATCGGTACTTGCTACGTTTGTGTTTGAGTTGCTTTTGCAACCACATATTGCTGCACATAGGACGAGAATCAATAGCGTTTGTTTCATTGCTTTTTTGTTTTTAGGTGGATTAATAGCTCGATTAAAATTAGGTTTCAATTAAAAAAGTATTGCAAAGAATTGGGTATCTAAACTGCCAATTAAATGGCTGAATAATGACTTGTTTTGATGAATTAATATCGAATTAAACTTTTGAATATCAAAATGTTATGGTAGATTTATTTAAGCAATTTCAATTCAAACTCATTAAACCCATTACAATGAAAAAAGTCCTGTATTTATTTGCAGCGATAGCATTATTCGCGTCCTGCAAAGGCGGAACATCAACTGATGGCACTGCCAAAACTGATAGCGCTTCAGCCCAGAAGGAATCCGTGCCGATGGCTTATAAAGCATCGTATTCGTCGTCATTCACTATTTCTGACAATGCAAAAAACGAGCAAATGGTGTTGCAATCCTACAAAGACTGGGAAGATAATACCTTAAAAAACGGGTCGACCTATCTGGGGGATACGGTCATTATGGATTTTTCAAATGGAAAGCACCTGGTGGCTCCACGCGATGGTATGCTTAAAGAATGGCAAAATTTCAGGGACAGCCTGAGCAGCGTAAAGTTGAATGTAGTAGCAGTAGTCAATTTGCACAGCGCCGATAAGAATACCGATTGGGTGGCTGTTTGGTATAAGGAAACCGATACTTACAAAACCGGTAAAATAGATTCGGCGTTTTACCAGGATGACAATAATGTCAAAAATGGCAAATTGATCTATATTAGTTCAAAGCGCCGCACTTTATACCCTATAAAGAAAATGTAGAATTTTTTTTAAATAACAGCAAAGGAGCCCGAAATGCGGGCTCTTTTTGTTAGGCGGTATTAACGTTTTAAACTGATGACGTCATCCCTCGCATCTTTTCGCCATGATTTGCCGAACTTTTTATCGAGATAGGCGAATATGATGTTGTTATATGCAGTCATACATTTTATATCTGGTGGAGTATCACCAAAATCGTGATATTTCACCAGGTATTTCTTTTCAAAGCGGTCTTCTTTAGGTGATGATATAGGAGCGATGCCTCCCGACAGTAATAACATCGGCTTACCGGCCTTTATATCTTTCTGAGCTTTTGCTGCCCCAAAATTGCAAACAGGTATATTGACTATTAATGCATTATCAGACTGCCCGGGGACACTGAAAGGGGTATCAATACCCACAGCGCTGTTAACCAGTCTGTACCTGCCTTTTGTTAGCCCGGTTATCTTAAATAAGCCGATGCTATCGGTCACCCAGCGCGAAACAACTTTGCCGTGGGCATCTAACACCGCCAGGTGCGTAAATTTTAACAATGCGCCGTTGCTCATGGCGCCTTTCACCATATAAGTAGCCGGGGTTGTGATCGTTGATGGAGGAGTTGTTGTTTTGGGCGTTGGTCCTGTTTTAGTTGTTCGGTTTGTTTGCCCGCTAGCGTTAATAAGGGCAAACTGTCCGAGGAACAAGATCAACGCTATCAATCCCGTTTTTAATTGATAAGATTTGACTGTCATTTAAGTGGGAGTTTAAGGTAGAGCCGTTTCCCAATAAAACGCCGGTGCGACTGTCATTGTTTGCGAGTGGACAAAAGTTTTCGGCGGAAGTCGATAATGGTCACGTCATCCCACACAAACATAGGATGACGCGCGGTAATTTATGACGGGAATATCAGCAGCGGAACATGAATATTAGTCGGGATGATATAAGGCATGTTTTGTCCTACCAGCTCGTTAAAGTGGAATTTATTATTTACCAGTACCAGCAGGTCGTTGTTCATACCATTTACGAGCACATCTATGGCGCGCGGAACGTTCCGTTCCCTGATATTGCTGAAATAAACATGCTCCTGGTTGGCGCGCGTTAATAATGTTTCGGAGAAAACAGTGCGTGCATAGTTATCTTCCATAAAAGGCAAGCCTTTTGCAGATATATTAGCTATCAGTATGCTTGCATTCAAAGGCTTGGCCAACTGGCTCAGGAACGATACGATTTCGCGCCTGCAAAAGCGCAGATCGGTTGCGTACACAATTTTCTCAAATGCTTTGTAGTTAACCTTTTGAGGTATTAGCAGCACCGGGCAGCCCGATTTGGTAGAGCAGCCTAATGCCTCGGATTTAATGTGTAGCAAATCGCTTTCATCTTCGGCTATTCCTCTTACCAGCATCCCAATGTCGTAGCGGCTTACGATGGATAACACATGATTTGGCGCATAATCAACCCCTTCTATAAATTTTACAACGGGCAGTAAACCGGTTTCCCAGTTGAGTTTTGATTCCAGCTTTAATATCCAACTCGTATGGTCAGTAGTAATTTCCGTTTCCTCCTCATTGGCATGGGCAACTGCAAGTTCCTTTGCCACAGGATTTTCACGTTTATCAAAAGTATTCCATACGTACAAGTTCGTATTGGTCTTTCCGGCCAGAAGTAGGGCGAGCTCGGCAGCGTGCTCAGCCTCCGGAGAAAAATCATTGAATATCAAAATGTTCTTCATAGGACTTTGATTACAAGAAATTACCGGGGAATAATTAATATAACAAAGCTAATTAAAAGCCCACGGGAAATGATCAAATTTTTAATTATTATTTTATTAACTTTTTATCAACAATCATTATCAACAACCTGCCTGCAGACCTTTTGTTTTGTAATTTCTCGCTGATTTTGTATCATTGCATTATCAATTCCATAACATTAGTATATTTTTCAAAACAGGACTTGAACCTGCGGGAATAACAAAGTGTTGAAAATTAATGGATTGATGCTTATCAGAACACTAAGCGTCAGTTTTATGTAAGTTCTTATATTTTCCTGTGGTGTAACGGTTAGCACCTCTGACTCTGACTCAGAAGATCGTGGTTCGAATCCATGCAGGAAAACTAATTTGCCTCAGCAACAGGCTTTTGTAGCCTTCCGTCATTTTTCTGTTGGTTGAAATCTTCCGTCATGTTATATTGCAGTGGTTATTAACCTAAACCACACGCAATGAAAACAACCCGAACCCTGCTCTTTGTACTAAGCATTTTTATTCTTGGCAGCTGCGCCTCCAGTTATCAAACAATTAATCCAAACACCTTAACGTATCTGTCCGGAAGCAGTGAAAAGTCCGTCAGCTTAGATTACAAATACAATTTGCTGAATGGACGGTATGCGAAAAGGGAAGCCAAAAGCACTATAAAATTAGTAGCCGTGAAGATCAGCAATAATAGCGGCCGCGACCTAACGTTCGGAAAGGACATCAAATTAGCTTATGGAAATGGCAGCGAGGCGGTTTTAGCTGATAATGCGAAGGTTTTTGATGAAACCAAGCAACATCCGGCTATTTATTTGCTTTATCTTTTACTTACTCCGGCCAGGTTGACAACAACCTCCAACAACATGCAAACGAGCTCGATACCTTTTGGGTATGCGCTTGGCCCCGGTCTCACTATCGGTAATATGGCTGTTGCGGGATCCGCAAACGGCAAGTATAGAGACGAATTGATGAAGTATGATATTAACGGCACCGTTATTAAAAACGGTACAACTGTTTATGGATTGGTAGGTATCAATTCGGCCAATTTTGAAGGAATCAAACTGAAGGTGATGGATGCTACTGTTGCAAAGAATTAAAAGTTAATTGGCGAAATAATTAAAGGCCGTGTTTTAGTAAAACATGGCCTTTTTTGTGTGAGAGGTTGAACAAGTTTTTATCATCTTTCGGTTTAGTAAATCACCTGATACCTGGTGAACTATTAGTCAAAAATGAGGTAGACAAATAGAAGGTGAATAACACTAAGGGGTGGCTGAAGAAAGCAAAAAATACGTTTTACCTGGCGCGGGATAATGTACACAAGCGAGTACATATTGAGACGCAATTTATGGTGGAGTAGAGAGTAATAGGGCACAACTTTAAGGTTATGCAACTGTTAAAATATAGTGCTCCGGACATGAAAAAAAACCGATTATTTTTGCTTAATGGTTAACTCCGAAACACTCGGATACCACCAACAAAAACCCCGCCATACGCTGGCAGGGTTTTCTTTACTGGCTTGTGGTTATGTTTAAGGTTAATTAGAGATCGGGCTTAAAATACCGCGTAATCAGCTTTGTTGTTTTTATCCATGTATTCTTTTATGATGCCCATTCTTTCTTTAAAATTGGCCGTCATTTTATTGAATACTTTTGGATATAATGTTTTGTATGGACCTCGCTGGTTTGCCATGCGGGCATACAGATCAGCTATAGTGTAATTTACTGATCTTGAATTATTCTCAGCTACGTGCGATTCTTTGGTAACCACGATATCATATATGCGCACGCGGTATTTACCGTCTTTGCAAATGATCTCGGTATTATAGTTGATGTCCCATTTTAGCACGGCTACGCTTGGGAATGTGCTTTTATAATCGTTTACGATTAAAACGCCTTTACCAACAATTTTACCTTCCTGTGCATCATCATACTGAAATGCATTTTGGGCGCCGGTAAAAATGTCCATAAAGTAAGTTTTGGCTTTTTTGTAAAGCTGGTCTTTGGTGATATTGTTGTCAACGGTAACCACTTCCTGGAACTGGTATTTGCCATCCACAACCGGGATCGAGTCCAACTGGATGCCGGCTTTGCTTTGCGCTTTTGCAGCTACCGAAGCTACTGCTATAATTGCTATCAGGAATAATCTTTTCATTTTGAGTTAATTGGGTTGATTGACAAAGTGCAAATACCAAACCAAATAATAACTTAAAATTAAAAATGCCCCAATCAGTGCAAAACGGGGCATTTGTGCATTTTTAAAGCCTTTTACACCAGAATAGACCTTGCCACAATGTGGGGTAAATCAACCCCGAATTGCGAAAATTTAATTGGGAAGAAAATGAGGGAGAGAAACGGGGAAGTCTCTGAAGACTCTCCGGCGTAAAAAAGTATTTGTAAATTAAACCCGTCAAAGAATCACTAAAATATGGATTACCTAAACCCAATTCCGATAACCTTGAATACTTGCCTCGATATTTTGTTAGGAGTAAGCATTGGCGATGCTGTCGGTGTGCCGGTTGAATTTAAGAGCCGTGAGGCGATCAAAAATAAACCAATAAAAGATATGATCGGTTTTGGTACTTATAATTTACCGCCAGGTACATTTAGCGACGACAGTTCATTAACCTTTTGCTTAGCAGAAGCCCTCATTTCAGGATATAATTTAAACAACATCGGCGACAATTTTATCAAATGGCTTTGTGATAAGTATTGGACCGCCACCAATGTCGTTTTTGATGTTGGGATAACAACTCAAAACGCTATTGAAAGATTAATTAAAGGGTTTGATCCCACCGTATCTGGCGAGTTTGATGAAGAAAGCAATGGCAATGGCTCATTAATGCGAATATTGCCTTTATTATTACATATTCAAAATAAACCAATTGCAGAACGATATCGGGTTACCAGACAAGTGTCATCAATTACTCATGGTCATGTGCGCTCGTCCATCGCGTGTTTTTACTATCTAGAGTTTGCAAGAGGATTACTGCAAGGAATCGATAAATTCAAAATCTACAAACAATTACAAACCACTGTCTCTAATTTTTTGGATGGCTTGTCGATTAATCCGGATGAGAAATATATATTCAAAAGGTTATTGATAGATCGTATAGAACTTATCCCGATTGAAAAAATCAATAGCAGTGGATACGTTGTTAGCACGTTGGAAGCAAGTATATGGTGTTTGCTGACTACAGAGAATTATCAAGAGGCAGTACTGAAGGCTGTTAATCTCGGTTCTGACACCGACACTACTGCCGCAGTTACTGGGGGATTGGCGGGTTTATTATATGGTCATGCGACTATTCCTGCAAACTGGGTACAACAATTGGCAAGGAAAGATGATGTTGTGGATTTGGCGTCAAGGTTATATAATGGCCTACGTTAATTTAATGCCCCAATGCTTCCACAAGGGCCTGATTGAAATTTACTTTCAATATAGATTAGGATTAATCTTATGCAATTTCAAGATGTGCCAGTTCATCACCTAGGGTTCTGATGCCAAGCAATACTCTTTTGATCTGTTTTTCAGATGGGGTCTTTTTCCCATTAATATATTCAGATAACAGGCTTTTGTGCATACCGATCCTTGCACCCAGGGCCGAAACATTAATTTCAGGGTAAAACTCAAAAAAAGATGCCAAATCGAACTGTAATTCAATATTTTCGACCGCAATTTCTTTCTTTTTAAATTCTTCTGCATATAAATTATATGCTTCTACGATATTATCTTTTAAATGATTAAGATTATTACCCGTCGTTCCAATTACACCGTTTTTTTCTTCACGGTATGCACTATATCCGGTAGAAGTTTTTTCTACGATAAATTTTAGTGATGCCATAATGTTGTTTGTAAGTTCACCTCCGGTACAAACGGAACGCTCTAAGCTTAAGACCTATTTATACTCGCTTAGACGAGTTGAAAGAAATACTACTTTATTCCGGCTTGTTTTTTAATTTTTTCAGCCAGCCCTTTCCCCATTTCTTTACTTCCATGATTCGGAAATATGATCGCTTGAGTTTTGTCGGGATGTTTTAGGATGATATGACTACCGGACTGTCTATCTTCATACCATCCAGCATTTTTAATCAGTCGTAATAGTTCGGAACATTTCATTTCTCCTTCCTTGTTTTTCAAATGTAAACAAAAGTTCACTAATTTTAAATAAAAAGTAAAAAATAATTTACTTTTTTCCACTTTGCCGGTGTTGTCACCAACAAAACCACTATACCGTTTGTGGTGGTTAACAAAGCCGTGGGCTTGTCAGTGACAACATCAACAAGGGCATGAAGGAGCACCCACAAAAGCTAAAAAAAACAAAAGAGGAAGAAAATGCATTTCTTCCTCTTTTGTTAAATTCTTCTTTACAAACACTAGTTCTTATAAAAGAACTGTTCTTTAACGATCTTGCCGTTTTCCACCTCGTAAAGGGCAATTTCATTCATCTGGTTTCGGCCGTGTTCCTTGTAAGTTACATCCATCTCCATGGCCACTGCTATCAAATTTCCCGTCACCACCGGATCAGAGATATGGGTACTGTGTACTTCCTTTACTGATTGATACCAGCCATTGTTTTTTCCCAGAACAGCATTTTTTCCCTGCGCTAATTCATTCGGGATGCCCGGTTGTTCGCGACTCACAACGTTATCAGCATAAAGCTCATTAATGGCATCGATGTTTTTGCCTTCTCTGCAATACTGCACGAGTTTTTTAGCTACCTCTTGAGTTGTCATAGTTGTCGAATTTAATTGGTTTACACAAAACCATTCCGTCGGCTGTAACGCCGCCTGTTATTAAGCTTAAGTTTTTATTATCGAAATAGTTTGCGTAAAGTGACAATTAAATTTAATCTTCCCGCTCATTAGGCTGTCCTTTTCCTGTGGTGATCAGATCGCGCAAGCTTTTTTGGATATAAAAACTCCAGGCATCGTGGCAAATGTTGTAGCATTCATGACCGGGTACGAGTCCCTGGTGGGTAAAACGGATCTCGGTTTTGTTGTCCTTTTCAGAAATCTCAAAAGTGGGAATTGTTCCGATCCACTCCTGCTGGTCATGGGTGAAATTGAAATAGTTCTCCAATACCAACCATGCAACTTTTTTATTGGGCACAACTTCCGTCAAT
Organism: Mucilaginibacter sp.; assembly: GCA_019235595.1. Taxonomy (GTDB): domain Bacteria; phylum Bacteroidota; class Bacteroidia; order Sphingobacteriales; family Sphingobacteriaceae; genus Mucilaginibacter. The sequence goes on from JAFAKI010000114.1 coordinate 8,628, forward strand.
TTCATTTTGCAGCTGTGAAGATCGAGTCGGCGGTAAGTAAACTCATCGTTAAGATGTTCTGTGCCGCCGTCAATTTGTTGCGACCACCATCCGCGCACATTATTTATGGCATCAAAGGCTTCCGCAGGGGTTTTATCTACCAAAATGGCAGAAGTGAAACTCTGGTTGCTCATGGTTTATTATTTTTAAAATACGACGTTATTAAATTAGAATAAATCATGCTTTGCCTGTAGTGATCAGGTTGCGCAAACTATTAGTTATATAGCCCGTCCATGCGTTAGAGCAATCGTTATAACACTCGTTTTTAGGCACTAGTCCGTGATGGGTAAAACGAACCTCGGTTTGGCCGTCTTTTTCGGTAATGTCGAAGGTAATCTTGGTGCCGTTCCATTCGGTTTTGTCCTCAACAAAATTCAGGCTGCTGTCTGTTACCAGCCAGACCACTTTTTTGCCGGGGATCATCTCGACTAATTTATGCTTGGAGTAATGATAGGGCGGATAGCTATAAGTAAATTCGTCGTTGAGCTTATCCGTATTACCTTCAACTTCACCAGACCACCATCCGCGAACATTATTGATAGCATCGTATGCTTGCTGTGGTTTTTGGTCGACTAAAAATGAAACACTGAAATCCTGGTTGTTCATGACTTTATTGATTTGTAGAATCAAAGTTAATGTCTGAATTTCTGATTGATAAGGTGTAAAATAGACTTTCTTGCAGGCTGATTTGGACTTGATAAGGTCCGTTAGCTATTCTTATTATGTCATATTATTATCGTAATAATAATGCTACATAACTTTTACAAACGGATTTCGTATGAAAGAAATACAATGAACGACCCTATCCGCATTTTGCTTGTTGAGGACGAAGAGATCAACAATTATATTGCTGCAAGGCTCATCAAGAAAGCTTTGCCCGCCGCAGAGGTTATCTATTGCCAACACGGTAAAGAAGCTATAGAATTGCTCTCCGGAATGAAGCGTAGATCCTTAACGCTCCCAGATTACATTTTATTGGATATCAGCATGCCTATCATGAACGGATGGCAGTTTCTGGACGAATACAGTAAAGAGAAAATTGATCCCGAAGGTAAGTGCACCGTTTTCATGCTTTCTTCATCTGTTTTTAGCGATGATATCAATCGTGCTCGCACCTATACAGAGGTAAAGGGCTTTATATCCAAACCATTGAATATTGCAAAAATACGAGAGCTTTTCAGTACCGAAGAAACAGTGTAAAGGGAATGCAATCAGGTCAAGAAAAAAACATGTGGCTTCTTAATATCGAATAATGAATTTCGAACACTGAATATCGAAGTTTTTTACTTCATCATTCAATATTGGATATTCGGTGTTCGATATTTACGCGTGTAGGGGGCATAATTAATAATTGCCATTTAGTACTTTAAAGCAAATTATAGATTAACTCATCAGTATTTGCTTGTCAGATCAGGGAACTCGATAGTGAAAATTGAACCTTTTTCCGGCTCGCTTTCTACATTAATTGTACCTCCCATCGATTCAACCTGCATTTTAACCATAAACAGTCCCATCCCTTTACCTTCCACATGATCGTCGAACCGCTTATATAAGCCGAATAGGTTTTTTAGGTTTTTTTCTTCAATACCTTTGCCATTATCCTGAAACCTGATGGTGATGCCCGTCTCCGTTTTGCGGCCCGACACCGAAATTACCGGGTCAACACCTGGTCTGCGGTATTTGATCCCATTCAGGATCAGATTGTAAAATATGCTGTACAAATAGCTTTTGATACCAACCATTTCCTCTGTTTCGTCAAAATGATAAGAAACAATAGCGTGTTCACTCGTGATTAAATGATTCAGGCTGAGCATAATATCTGCTATCAGATCGCGAAAAGAGACTTGTTCGTTGCGTTCATTAGCTTTACTGCTTACTTCCAGAATATGGTTCAGATCAATAATTGTACTATCAAGCGCAGAGATCGCGGTATGAAGGGCTAGTTTGATTTCCTCATATTCAGCATCGTCCAATTCAAGAATATTGAGCAAATGGGAGAGTCCAATAATAT
>JAFAKI010000122.1 GCA_019235595.1 Mucilaginibacter sp.
TGGGAAGTACACCATTTTGCTACCTTGCTGGCGTTCGGTGCTACTGCGATCAACCCATACTTGGCGCTTTCAACTATTGAGACAATCAAAAACAACGGCAGCCTTGAAACCAGCCTGGATAATAAAACGCTGATCAAGAATTATGTAAAAGCCATCTGCGATGGTTTATTAAAAATATTCTCTAAAATGGGTATCTCAACCTTGCAATCTTATCATGGATCGCAGATATTCGAGATATTAGGTATTAATAAGCAGGTAGTCGACCGTTATTTCGCAGGTGGCGTAACCCGTATAGGCGGTTTAGGGCTCGACGAAATAGCGCGCGAGTCGCTTTGCAAGCATAAAATCGGCTTCGGCAGCAGCAAAAACGAAAATAGCTTGTTGCCTGAAGGGGGTATCTATCAGTGGAAGCGTAGAGGCGAAGAGCACTTGTTCAATCCAACTACAGTGCACTTATTGCAACATGCCACCCGAATGAATGATTATTCCGTTTACAAGAACTATGCGAAGCAGATTAATGAACAAGGCGAAAAACACTTCACAATACGCGGCCTGCTTGATTTTGCTCATCACCGTGAATCAGTTAAGCTGGAAGAGGTAGAGCCTGCAGAAAGCATTATGAAGCGTTTTGCAACTGGTGCAATGTCTTTTGGCTCAATATCTCACGAAGCGCACAGCACGTTAGCGATCGCCATGAATCGTATAGGCGGTAAGAGCAATACCGGCGAGGGCGGTGAAGATGAAATGCGCTATCAGCTATTACCAAATGGCGACTCCATGCGCTCTGCTATTAAACAAGTGGCGTCTGCACGTTTCGGTGTAACTTCAAACTACCTGAGCAATGCGGATGAACTGCAAATAAAAATGGCTCAGGGTGCAAAACCGGGCGAAGGTGGCCAGTTACCTGGTCATAAAGTGGATGATTGGATCGCTAAAGTGCGTCACTCAACTCCGGGAGTAGGTTTGATCTCTCCGCCACCACATCACGATATTTACTCTATCGAGGACCTGGCCCAGTTAATATTCGACTTAAAGAACGCCAACCGTGCTGCACGTATCAATGTGAAACTGGTATCAAAAGCAGGTGTAGGTACTATAGCTGCGGGTGTTGCCAAAGCACACGCCGATGTGATCCTGATTGCGGGGTACGACGGCGGTACAGGTGCATCTCCGATCAGTTCAATAAAACATGCCGGGTTGCCTTGGGAACTTGGTCTTGCTGAAGCGCACCAAACACTGGTTCGCAATAAATTACGCAGCCGCGTGGTGTTGCAAACAGACGGCCAGCTTAAAACTGGTCGCGACCTTGCGATTGCAGCGTTAATGGGCGCCGAAGAATGGGGCGTTGCAACCGCAGCCCTTGTTGCAGGAGGCTGTATCATGATGCGTAAATGTCATCTGAATACTTGTCCAGTTGGTGTGGCTACACAGGACCCTGAATTGAGGAAATTATTTACAGGTAAACCTGAGCACGTAGTAAACTTGTTCCGCTTTATGGCTGAGGAGTTGCGTGAGATCATGGCTGAACTGGGCTTCCGTACCATTAACGAAATGGTAGGCCGCGTTCAGTTCCTGAAAGTGAAAGACGGACTGAAGAACTGGAAGGTAAATCATATCGACCTGTCGGGTATCCTCCATCCGGTAAACAATCCAAAAGGAATGACACTTTATAACAGCGAAAAACAGGATCATGGCATCGATGCTATCCTTGACTGGCAATTGTTAGAAAGTGCTAAAGCTGCGTTGGAAGATAAAACACCGGTATTTGCATCATTTGATGTAAAGAATACCGACCGTACCATCGGTACGATGTTATCCAACGAAATATCAAAGAAATATGGTTCAGCCGGATTGCCGGATAATACCATCAACTATAAATTTAAGGGCTCGGCCGGACAAAGCTTTGGCGCATTCAACACAAAAGGTATCTCTTTTGAATTAGAAGGTGAAGCAAACGACTATGTAGGTAAAGGCCTTTCAGGTGCGCAGTTAGCAATCTATCCTTCTGCTGATGCGAAGTTTACTCCTGAAGAAAATATCATTATAGGTAACGTAGCATTATACGGTGCAACATCCGGCGAAGTCTTCATCCGCGGGATGGCTGGGGAGCGTTTTGCCGTGCGTAACTCAGGCGCAACAGCCGTTGTTGAAGGCGTAGGCGACCACGGTTGCGAGTACATGACTGGCGGACGTGCATTGATATTAGGTAGCACCGGGCGCAACTTTGCGGCAGGTATGAGCGGCGGTATAGCATGGGTTTACGATCCTGAAAATACATTTGCCGATAACTGTAACAAAGAGATGGTTGATCTTGATCCATTGACCGAAAAGGATTCAGAACAAATTATCATTTTATTGAAGAAACACGTAAGCCTGACAGGTAGTAAGGTAGCTCAAAATCTGTTAAAAAACTGGAACGAGGCATCAACCAAATTCGTGAAGGTGTTTCCGAAGGATTATAAAGCGGTTTTACTAAAAGCAGAGTATCAAACTATCAGCTAATATTTTATGGGAAAAGCAACAGGATTTAAAGATTATAACAGGGAACTCCCCGCTAAAGTATCTCCGGCAGAACGTGTAAAGAACTACAAGGAGTTTGAAGGGCTGTATTCGGAGGAAAAGCTGAACGAACAATCGGCACGCTGTATGAATTGCGGTATTCCGTTCTGTCATTCAGGCTGCCCGCTGGGTAATATCATTCCTGAGTTTAATGATGCGGTGTATCGTAAAAACTGGGAAGAAGCTTACCAGATATTATCATCGACTAATAATTTCCCTGAGTTTACAGGGAGAATTTGTCCTGCACCATGCGAATCAGCATGTGTGTTGGGTATCAATAAACCACCGGTAGCTATCGAGGAGATCGAAAAACATATCATCGAGATTGCTTACGAGAAGAACCTGGTTAAGCGTACAGCACCGCTGGTGAAGACTGGTAAAAAGGTAGCAGTGGTTGGTTCCGGCCCGGCAGGTTTAGCTGCTGCTGCCCAGTTGGCTAAGGCTGGTCACGCGGTAACTGTTTACGAACGCGATGACCAACCAGGAGGCTTGCTGCGTTATGGTATCCCTGACTTTAAACTGGAAAAATGGGTGGTTGAACGCCGTATCCAGGTAATGGAAGAGGATGGGGTGGTTTTCAAATGCAATGTAGAGGTTGGTAAAGATATTCCGGCTGATGAACTGGTTCGTAGCAACGATGCGGTAGTATTAGCAGGTGGGTCGACCATTCCGCGTAACTTACCTATCCCAGGCCGCGAATTGAAAGGTATCCATTTTGCAATGGATTTCCTGAAACAACAAAATAAACGTGTAAGCGATATTGGCTTTGATGCTGAAGATATATTGGCAACTGGCAAAGACGTGGTGATTATCGGCGGTGGCGATACCGGTTCCGACTGTGTGGGCACATCTAACAGGCAGGGTGCAAAATCTATCCACCAGTTTGAGGTAATGATGAAACCGCCTGTTGACCGTACGCACCACATGCCATGGCCTTCATATCCAATGATTTTGAAAACAACTTCAAGTCATGAAGAAGGTTGTCAAAGATATTGGGGTATCAACACCAAAGAGTTTTTAGGTGATGCTGATGGCAATCTGCGCGCTTTAAAGGTGACCGACGTAACCTGGGAAACAGACGTAATGGGCAGGCCAATAAAATTTGTTGAGGTAGAAGGTTCTGAGCGCGAAATAGAATGTCAGCGTGTATTCCTGGCGATGGGTTTTGTGCATCCGCAGCATGAAGGTATGCTAAACAGCCTGAACGTTCACCTGGACGAACGCAAAAATGTAAAAGCAAAAGAAGGTGTTTACCGCACCAATATAAGCAAGGTGTTTACCGCCGGCGATATGCGTCGCGGACAATCACTGGTGGTTTGGGCCATCTCTGAAGGCCGCGAATGCGCCCGCAAGGTTGATGAATTTTTAATGGGACACTCCGTACTGGAAAGCAAAGATGCGGTAAACCAGTTTGAGCAGGTGTTTTGAGGGGAGTGATTAGTGATTGGAGACTAGAGATTAGTTTAAAATAGCATTTCTAATACAATCAGTTAATAAACCCAAGTTAGGCCGTGCAAGCAAGTATGCTTGCCGGCTTTTTTTGTTATTTCTCCGATGGGTTCTTTTTCCCCGCCGCCAATTTCTCAACCAGTTTAGTCAATCTTTCGTCGCGTGTCTTTTCCTGTTTAGCCGTCAAAATCCAAAGCACATATTCTTTGCGGTTAGACCAGGATAACTTCTCATAATTAGCTAATGCCTGCGGATTTTGCTCGAGTGCTTGCTTAATGTCTTCTCGTAGGGTGATGACCTTTTTATCTACATCGATCCATTGCCCATACTCATTTTGCCTGATCTCATCGGCGCCAACATTAGACACTTTTGCCTGACCGATCGGCCGAAAACGTAATGCCGTCCAAGTTTCATCGATGGCGGCAGCTGCAACGGGCTCCAGTCCATGATCGGCTGGCGCGCTCCAACTGCCCATCATAGCCAGGTCAGTTTCAATTCCTGAATTTTTCTTAGGGTAAATTATCCAGAACACACTATCGGGTTTTAGTGTGGGTACCACCACCTTTAAACTTTCGACAAGCTCCGTACTATTCTTTACAAATAATTGTATTCCATCAAAAGTACCTTTAGCTTCGTAAGAAATAGTAGTTCCTTCGGGCAGTGGCTCAAGTAGTGCCAAATAATTAGCAGGTGCATTAAAAAGCAGCCAGTGTTTGCCTGGTTTTACTTGTAATTTTTTGGCAACCGTGCTCATCGTACAATTTTAAAAACTTTGGATTTGCCTGTTTTTTTGTATCTCAGATATAAATATCTGATTAATCTTTGAATCCAGCATTGTAGAACTGCAAAAATCTATTAGCTGTGATTTCCAAGTTTATACAGCATTATCGTTTTTGTCCCATAATTATTAAATGAAGCGGCCCTGTCGCCTTTTTAACGATTACTTTCAAATTAAAATATTTGAAAATTTGATCAAGAAGCTTAAAATCAAATACATGCTGATGCAGGCATCGGTTGTTGTAGTTTTCAAGAGAACGGCTCCTGAATTGGGATGCATCCCCGGCCGGAAGGTCGAGTGTCAGATCGTGTAAAGAAAGGATTTCTTCCAGATGAGTTAAATCATGTTCAGTAATATCCTGATGATAGTCATCTAGCAAATGCTCAAATTTTGTAATAGGCCTTCTATGGTCAAACGTATAATTTTTGTCGGGTAAGATTAAAAGTAAAACGCCATCTTTTTTAAGGACTCTGATCCATTCCTTAATAGCTTTAATTGGATTAGCAATATGCTCTAAGCTATGGCTTGATAATAAAAAGTCATATTTTTCCGAATCTATACCTGACAGATCTGTTGCGTCCTTTATATATTGATACCCCAATACACTATCGCCGTATTTATAGTTAAGGCCTTCTGTTATAGTATTTTCCCAAACAGTATTGTTGCTAAAATTACAACCATCTATTGTATTTGCTATAGGGTAAACAGGGATATAGCCCTTATCGCTAAAGATTTCGCTGGGCCCACCAATTTCTAAACCTATTTTATTTTCAAAATGCTTTTTAATTTTAAAGGAGCCCGCTATTTTCTTAGAATGTTTTGCGGAAAGTTTACTAATCTTTCCGCGTAGTTTGTTAAGAGCTTTATTCGTGAGTGTCATTTTGAGGTATTAACAACTATTTTTGAAAAAAAATCCCACAATACTATACCCGCTGATACAACAATATTGAAAGAATGCTTGGTGCCAAATTGGGGTATTTCGATACAGGTATCTATCGCCTTCATTACCTCTTCGCTTACGCCGTTCACTTCGTTGCCGAATACCAAAGCGTATTTTTCTCCTTCGATAGTTTCAAATTCGTTCAGCATTACACTTTTTTCGGCTTGCTCTACAGCCATGATTTTGTAGCCTTCTTTCCGTAATTGCTCAACAGCCTGTAACGGTTCACTATAGTAAGCCCAATTGATAGATTGTGTAGCACCTAAGGCGGTTTTCTCAATCTCGCGGTGCGGAGGCTGCCCTGTTATGCCACAAAGACAAACCTTTTCCACGGCAAAACCATCACAAGTGCGGAATATGGAACCCACATTGTGCATACTGCGTACATTATCCAATACTACAGCAACAGGCAGTTTTTGTTGTGCCTTAAATTCCTCTACCGAGGCACGGTTTAATTCGTCCAGCTTAAGTTTGCGCAAGTTTAGAGATTAGTTGATCACAGATTAGCGATTAGTTGCCGCAAAGTTAATAATCTCCCCACAAATTAGAGTTTAGATATTAGTATTTAGAGTTTCCTTTAACAAACCCACACCGTCGCCAATTAAAGAGCTATAAACAGATGGTGCATAACCGATTTTTTCAGTATAGTAGTCAGTTACCTCTTTGCTAAATGTATCAAAAGCACTTTCTTTTACTAATGCAATGGCACATCCGCCAAAACCAGCGCCTGTCATGCGTGCTCCTGCTACATTTGGATTCGTCTGACTGTATTCTACAACTGCATCCAGTTCTTTCCCGCTTACTTCATATAGATTTTTCAGCGAATCGTGCGATGCATACATCAGTTGCCCAAATGATTGCAGATTGCCATCTGCCAATGCTTTTGCTGCCAGTTTTACCCTGTCGTTTTCCTCAATAACATGTTGCGCCCGTTTTAAAACTGTCCCCTCGGTTATTAAATGCTGATGTTTTTTAAACGTACCGCTGTCAATATCGCACAGGTTCTGTATATCGAGTTCTTGCTGCAGTGTTTTTAACGCGGTCTGGCATTCCTGTACACGCTCGTTATATTTTGATTCAGCTAGTTTGCGCGGCTTGTTAGTATTTATGATCGCCAAAACATAATCGCCCAGGTTCGTGTTAACAGCCTCGTATTCCAGCGTGTCACAGTTCAGCATCAATGCTTTGTCCTTTTCGCCAAATGCTACAGCGAACTGATCCATTATGCCGCAATTCACGCCAATAAAAACATTCTCAACTTGTTTGCCTAACTGTACCAGCTCAAGTTTAGTATAGCCACCGTTGAACAAATCATTCAGCATATAAGCCGTTACTACCTCGATTGAGGCAGATGACGATAAACCTGAACTGATAGGGATATCGCCATAGTACAGCATATCCAGCCCCTGCAACTGATGACTGTCCTGCAAAAAATAATCAATGATGCCTAATGGATAATTGAACCAGCTCTCGCCGGTTTTTTTATAAGTTTCTTTTAGCGGGATATCTAATTTATCGTCAAAGTTCAGGCTCCTGAAGCGGAATACATGATCATTGTTAGGACTAACTAATACATAGGTGCCAAAGGTAATGGCACAGGGCATTACTAAACCACCGTTGTAGTCAATATGTTCGCCGATCAGGTTTACGCGGCCGGGGGAGAAGTAGGCTTTTTCAGCTTCTTTGTTAAATATAATTTGGAATTGTTGGTGCAGGTTGTGCTTCATCTTTTTAGGTACAATTATTGGTAAAACAAATATACGTAAAAATGTAAAACGTACAGTTATTTTTTATTTTGGTTAGGAAACTATTTTGAGGCAATTAAGAAACTTAAATTTGATGGCGAAAACTATTTAAAATAAATCAAAAAAATGAAACAATACCTGGTAACAGCTTATGATTACACTCATCCGGATGCATTGCAGAATCGTATGAATACACGCCCGTATCACCTTGACGGCGCGAAGGAATTGAAGGGGAAAGGCAATTTTATTTTAGGGGGCGCTATGTTAAATGATGAAGGCAAAATGATCGGTTCTGTAATGGTGTTACAATTTGAGTCTGACGAAGAGCTGGACGCCTGGAAAAAAAGTGAGCCTTATATTACTGAAAAAGTTTGGGAGACAGTTGATATAAAGCCCTTTAAAGTGGCCAGTGTGTAAATGAAAAAGCCGGTAGCAAAAACTACCGGCTTGAAATAAGTATTTAATAGAGGTATTATTAACGACGTTCTCTCCAACCATTTAACAGGTTGATAGTATACGCTGCACCACCATTCAGTGTCAATGAAGCTGTATTGTCGCCATTAAACACAATAGTACCGGTATAGCTGAAACTTCCTTTCGGACCTGTTCCCGTAATAGTAATAGTGGCAGTACCGCTTATGATTTTGCGGCCAGGTTTTGACAAAGTGATATTGGTGCCTACGATGTCAATATGGCTGTTGCCTGAAGCTTTATTACCTACTTTTGACTGGAACGAACCATCACGAACATATTCGCCATTTACCACAAAAGCAGTTGCGCTTGGTGATAAGCCTGCAATGGTAACGTGAGCATTACCTGAGTTTGTTGAGCTCAATCTTGGGCCGTCAAAGCTGCCTTTATAGGTCAGCGTATTGATCACATTGTCAGGCAAATTGCTTGAATTACAATTTAAAGTATGAGTATACTTAAAGAAGTAATTAACGGTAACTGAGTCAACTGTAAAATTACGTGTTACGCTGTCGGTCAGAGTAGTACCGCATTGCTGGTGAACAGATGCTGTACCCTGAGTTGAATTGACTGTAAGATTACTGCTTGTTGAATTGATACCTTGTGCATTTACAGCGATGTCATCGGTTACAGATGCAAAACCATTTGAATTTTCAGCTAACGAACCTGCTGCAATATCAGCTGCCTGATCTGTAGTAACGCTGCTGCTTGATGAGGCACTGTTATCTTTCTTACACGAAAATGCACCAAGCATTAAAAGAACAATTAGTGATAATTTAAAATTTTTCATAACGTAAGGGGGTTGTTTTTTGGGGTTGTAAAATTGTTTCAGTTCTGTTTTGTTTTTTCAGTATGACATGAGTATGACAAAAAGGTTTAATTTGTTTAATTTTTTTAGTGGGTATTTATAGCTGAAGTTTGTTTGAGGTTAGCCTAAGCAAAAAACCCCCGCATAAAGCGAGGGTATAATTTACATTAACCTAACACCTAAACTTAACTAAACTATTCACGGCCTTTTTTACGTAACCGTTTGACTTAAAGTTGCGTTAGTTGGTATTCCTGTTGAAGATACTTCTAAACATTTGTTAAGATTGCTGCGACGATATATTATTGAGCACCTCCATATCGCCAATTGATAATTCTAATCCGGCAGTTTTCATGTTTTCCTCCAGGTGATTGACGCTTGAGGTGCCGGGTATTAATAATATATTATCAGCGTGATGTAACAGCCAGCTTAACGCCACCTGGTGAGCCGTAGCATTGTGTTTTTGCGCTATCTGGTTGATTTTGTCAAATGCATCTACATTGCCGGCACTTAGCGGGTACCACGGGATAAATGCTATATGATTGGCTTTGCAATACTCTAGTACAGGTTCCCATTTGCGATTGTCTACACTATACATGTTTTGCACTGAAACAACTTCGAAATATTTCTGCGCCCTTTTAATATCGTCGACACTAACCTCAGAAAGACCTATATGCTTCACTTTGCCTTCCTGCTGTGCTTTTTTTAAGAATTCAAAAGTTTGTTCAGCCGGTACTTTAGGGTCAATACGGTGCAATTGATATAGGTCTATCTGCTCCACTTTTAACCGTTTCAGGCTGCCTTCCAGTACTTCCTTCAAATGTTCAGGGTGTGCATTTACCGTCCATTGATCCGGCCCGGGGCGTAACAAACCACCTTTGGTTGCTATTACCAGGCCTGTAGGATAGGGATGCAAAGCCTCGGCTATCAATTCTTCCGAAATATGTGGCCCATAACTATCTGCTGTATCAATAAAATTGACGCCAAGTTCTACTGCTCTTCTTAAAACCCTGATTGCCTCTTTACGATCTTTTGGCGGTCCCCAGATACCTTTTCCGGTGATCCGCATTGCTCCAAAGCCGAGACGATTAACGGTTAGATCGCCTCCAATCGTAAACTCCTTGCTGAATGTTGTTGCTGTATCTGACATAATTGATTGGATTTATTAAAACTTAAACATGATGTACATGCAAATGTTTATTTAATGCGCCTGAAATTTGTCATCGTTGATTCATTAAAGAAATGCAGCCAAAAAAAATGGCGGTCGAACAACATTGCGAGTGGTACCCATAAAAAAGGAACCCGGCTGGATAAACCGGGTTCCTTTTAGTTTTAGCTTTTTATTACATCCACGGGCTTTGGTTTTTTGCCTGTATCGGGCTTCATATTCCGATGCTGTTGATTTTTAGGTGCATTCGGGTTAAAACCTGGCACCGCGTTCTGATTCATTGGTCTTTGGTTCATATTCTGTACTGGAGGTTGACCGTTACCAGGCTGCCCGTTGTGTTGATTCGGGTTCTGCTGAGGGTTTAGGTTATCATTTTCTCTCTTAAACCTTTGATCCTGCTGCGGGTTGTTTTGTTGAGGGTTTTGGTTGCCATTGCCTCTGTTAAACCTCTGATCCTGCTGCGGATTGTTGGGTTGCTGGTTTGGATTCTGATTACCATTACCCCTGTTAAACCTTTGATCCTGCTGCGGGTTATTTTGCTGCAGATTC
>JAFAKI010000134.1 GCA_019235595.1 Mucilaginibacter sp.
ATAAAATTAATGCATTAAAAGCTGCCTGTGATAACCAGGCCGTGCATGATGCGCTTCAGCAATTAGGCAATGCCGCAAAAGGGTCGGCCAACCTGATGCCTTATATATTGGTAGCGGTAGAATGCTATGCTACCCTGGGCGAAATAGCCAACACACTTCGCGAAGTGTTTGGCGAGTACTGATTAATTCTGACAAACTCGATATATTATATCATATCAGGTGAATATCAGTTTGTTGTTTTTCAAAAATAATTATTATCTTGTTGAAACAGATTGTTAACTATTGTTATCAACCTGCTTTTTTTCGGCAAACAATTAAGTATCCGTTAACGTAAACAGTATAAACAAATGTTAACAAAACACGTGGATTGCGTGGCGAAAATAAAAAAAATGCGCTGGTAATGCAGGAAGCTAATATTCGTACAAAATGCAGAATATAAAGTTTTTATTTCGTAAATCCGCAATATTAAGTGTTAATTAATGATGAATTAATCTGATAAAATTTTAAAATTTAATTTTTTAAATAGGTTTTTTTTTGAATATTCGATGTTCCGTAACAGGCCCTTTTGTTGTGTCGTTGAGGGGGTGAAAATCAAGATTTTAATAAAATATATATGGATAAAACTTGTACAAACGTTTGGAATAGCTGCCTTCAAATCATTAAAGACAATATCCCGGCGCAGAGCTATAAGACTTGGTTCGAACCAATCAAGGCCTTGCGCATGGAAGGAAGCGTCCTGACGATACAAGTGCCAAGTTTGTTCTTCTACGAATGGCTGGAAGAACATTATGTAGGTCTGCTGCGTAAAACGATAAAGAAGCAGCTTGGAGAAGAAGGACGCCTCGAATACAATATTGTAGTAGAGCAATCATCGAGTAAACCGTACACCACCAACATGCCGTCGACCGGCAATGGTGCCGAGACGAAAAATCAATCCATGCCTGTTCCTATATCAATTAATAAGGACATCAAAAATCCTTTTGTGATACCAGGCTTGAAGAAACTGAATGTAGATCCGCAGTTGAATCCAAACTACACCTTCGAAAATTTTGTTGAGGGTGATTGCAATCGTTTGGCCCGTTCAGCCGGTTATGCCGTTGCAGCAAAACCAGGAGGCACCTCGTTCAACCCATTGATGATATATGGCGGTGTTGGTTTAGGTAAAACGCACCTGGCGCAAGCCATTGGTAACGAAATCCGCGTTAAGCTACCGGATAAACTGGTGCTGTACGTATCATGCGAAAAGTTCACCCAGCAATTTGTGGATGCACTTAAGCACAATAACATCAATGATTTTGTAAACTTTTACCAGGCTATTGATGTGCTGATCATGGATGATGTGCACAACTTCGCCGGCAAAGAAAAAACACAGGATTTTTTCTTCCACATTTTCAACCATCTGCATCAGTCGGGCAAACAGCTGATCATTACATCAGATAAAGCACCGAAAGACCTGGCAGGTTTGGAAGAACGTTTATTATCCCGCTTTAAATGGGGACTATCAGCCGATTTGCAGGTTCCTGACCTGGAAACCCGTATGGCTATCCTTAAAAATAAGATCTACCAGGACGGCATCGAGTTATCCAACGATGTAGTGGAATATGTGGCCCACAACATTGATAACAACGTGCGCGAACTGGAAGGCGCTATGGTATCCCTCCTGGCACAGTCAACCTTAAACCGTAAGGAGATCGATCTGAACCTGGCCAAGCAGATGCTGAAGAACTTTGTAAAAAATTCTTCTAAAGAAATTTCGATGGAGTATATCCAGAGCCTGGTATGCGAGTATTTTGAAGTGCCTATCGAGATGGTAAAATCACAAACCCGTAAACGCGAGATCGTACAGGCCCGTCAGATTTCGATGTATTTGGCAAAGGCACATACCAAGAGCTCATTAAAATCTATTGGCAGCTTCTTCGGTGGCCGCGACCACTCTACAGTGATCTATGCCTGCCAGACTGTGGAAGACCTGATAGATACCGATAAAAAATTCAAAGGCTACGTAGCCGATATTCAGAAAAAGCTAAAAATGTCTTAATAGACTATTGAGTGATATTTAAAACGCCATTGTGGAAAGCAATGGCGTTTTTGCTTCTATATCTCTGTCAAGGAGAAACTTACCCCACCCACTCAGTCACAATCTTCGCTGATAGTAAGCATAACGGTATACCCCCACCCGGATGTACGCTTCCTCCGCAGAAATACAGGTTTTTTATTTGAGATGAGCGATTGGCGTGTCGCTGAAATGCCGCATAACGGCTATTGGAACTCGTGCCGTAAATAGAGCCCTGATAGGATGACGTCCCGCTTTCGATAGACCGTGGATCAAGAATGGACTCTGAAACGACCAGTTCTGTAATATCAGTCTTTAATATGCGTGATAGCTTTTCGAGAATGTTGACTCTCGCGTCAGCAATTAATTGATCCCAGTCTTGTCCTTTGTTAGATGGTACATTGATCATCACAAACCAGTTCTCGCAACCGGAGGGGGCATCGTCCGGTCTTAGTTTCGAGCTGATATTGATGTATACGGTAGGATCATGATAGATAGTCTGCTTTTGCCAGATGTGGTCAAACTCAGCACGGTAATCATCGCTGAAAAAGATATTGTGCAGATCAAGCTCTGGGAATTGCTTTTTGATTCCCCAGTAAAATATAAGCGCCGAACTGCTACGCTCCTGATTAAGAATTTTCTTAGGTCGATATTGCGGAGACTGGCTTAATAGTTTATGATACGTAAACCAAACATCCATGTTAGATACAACTACGTCTGCATCAATAGTCTTACCATTTACCCTAATGCCAAGCACCTTTTTATTTTTTAAAACGATCTCATCGACTTTCGACCGGTAATGAAATTTTACCCCTAATGACTTAGCTAATTCAACCAGACAGTTGACAATCTGATACATGCCTCCCTCCGGAAAGTATGCTCCAAAGTGTTGTTCCAAATGTGGTATTACATTCAATGTCGCTGGCGCCTGATATGGGCTTGATCCATTATAGGTGGCATAACGATCAGCATATTGTTGCAATCGTTTGTCGGTAAAAAATTTGTTATTTGCCTGATGCATGGTTCGAAAAGTATCAATCTGGCCAAATCGCAGTAAGGATTTAAAGGCATTCTGGTTTAGATAGGTTTTGAAACGATGGAGCGACTTTTGAAGGAAAATATGATCAGTTAGCTCATAAATCCTCCTGCTGTTCTTTATAAACCTACGGAGAGCCGTCCCCTCGCCTGTAAGTTTATCTACTTCACTTATAAATTTCTCTTCATCGGCATAAGCGGTTAACCGGCTGCCATCCTCATAGAAGTACTTGCAGATAATATTCAGCTTTTGATAACTGAAATATTGGGATGGGTCTTTGCCAGCGAGCTTGAATAATTCGTCGATATATTGCGGCATGGTCGCCAAGCTCGGGCCTGCATCAAAGCGAAAGCCCTCTTGTTTTACCTCGGCCAGTTTGCCGCCGGGGTAACTATTCGCTTCAAAAACTTCCACCGAATAGCCTTTTGCAGCCAAACGAATAGCAGTTGCTATTCCGGCAATTCCGGCACCGATGATCAAAGTTTTTTTGGCAGGCATGGGGCAAATATACACCGCTGATTACTTTGATTTAGGGATTTCGCTGATCATAGAAAGGGGTGTCACGTTGAGCTTGTCGAAATGTAGTGCGTAAAGGCCTTAGCCCGCCATACTTCGACAGGCTCAGCATGACACCCTTTTTTAGGCATTATGGTGCGTTCCCTCACCAATTTCTTCAATAGCCTTACGATTAAAGGCTTCCAAATCATCTGGGCGGCGGCTCGTTACCAAACCATTGTCTACCACCACTTCCTGGTCAATCCAATGCGCACCGGCATTTTTCAGGTCGGTTTCAAGAGATGGATAAGAAGTCAATGTGCGACCACCGATCATGCCGGTTTCGATCAGCATTTGAGGGCCGTGGCAAATGGCTGCAACAGGCTTCCCTTCATCCAGAAATGCCGAGACAAATGCCACCGCTTCTTTATTCTGACGCAATTTATCTGGGTTCAAAACTCCGCCTGGTAAAACCAATGCATCATATTCGTCGGGGCTTACATCGTCGAGATGCCTGTCTACATTAATTTCAATTCCCCAGTTAGTTTTGTCCCATGCTTTTATTTTCCCGTTTTTTGGCGATACCACATCTACTTTAGCTCCAGCTTCTTCCAGTGCTTGTTTAGGGCTGGTTAACTCCACTTGTTCAAATCCTTCTTCGGTAAGGATTGCCACCCTGCGGTTATTTAAATTGGCCATAATGTTTGTGTTTATTGATTGAAAATTAAATTTCTTTCCATAAACTACATTTGGCGAAATGCATGGTTTTTGATTTTTTCAAAAATAGCTACGCCTATACAAACTGCATAGCGTACTTCATAAAATTGCTGGTGAGGCCGAAATCCTCGGTGCCCTTTCGGCGGATAAAATAGAAATCGCGGGTGATCTTTAGCCCTTCAATCGGCACTTCTACTAAATCGCCCTCCGCCAGTTGTCGCACAATGGACGGCCTCGGCATAAAGCCAAGGCATTGATCAGCCAGCAGGAAATTCTTCAAAGCTTCCGTACCCCCAAGCCTGATCTTGACCGAAAGATCAGCCGGTTTAATATGGTGATCGGACAAAGCTTTTAATAATGCATTCAATGTTCCCGAGCCGCGCTCGCGCAAAGCTATCGGCGTTTTTAAAAGTTGCTTAAGCGTCAACGACTTCCCGGCTAGCGGACTTTTCGATGAACAAACCGGGATCACCTCATCGCTCATGAATGGGTTGTAAGAGACTGTCGTCAGTTTATTATCCACCTCGATGATACCGATATCCACCTCATGGTTCAGCAAAGCGTTCAGGATATATTCTGAATTGCGGTTCACCAATTGTATGTCTACATTAGCATATTCACGCTGAAAGCCTGAAAGAATAGACGGTAAAATATATAATGCGATAGTCGTGCTGGCTCCCAATCGCAAATGCCCTGCAGCCTGCGATACATTACTCAATACGGACAGATCATATTCGATTTTCCGCTCAATCTCGGTAGCTTGAAGCAGGTTTTCATACAAGCGCTTCCCTGCTTCAGTCAGCAGGATACTATTACCCTTCCGCTCGAACAAAGGTACTTTATATTGATCCTCCAAAGCTTTGATGTGCTTACTGATAGCAGGCTGTGTAACAAACAACACCTGAGCTGCTTTTGAAAAACTCAAATTAGCAGCCACTTCCATAAACACGCGATGGGCGAAGGAGATCATGGGGCTAATTTAGTTGATTGAGTTGATTAAGTGAGTGGTTGATTGAGTTTTTAAAGTCCGAAAGTCCGCGTAAGTCAGGAAGTCCGAAAGTTGATCTGCCTGTTTCTGACAATTTGGTTAACCCAATTTATTTATCAGTTCGTCTTTGGGAACTTTAAGATGATTGGCAACATCGCTTAGAATAGCATTGAGTGTGCCTAACTTTATAGGATTATGGTTAGGAACAGTAAGGTGATGGCTTTCTTCACCTGATGACCTTGATAGCCTGATATGGCTTCCTTTTTGTCTTATAACTTCATAGCCGTATTTTGCAAGTAGCTTGACCAGATCGGAACCGGAAACATTTGCGAGGAGTTTTTGGCGACATAGGAGGTAGCTATCAAACGGTAATTATCTCTTCTTTAACCAAATGAAGCCGAATAATCTTGGGGATGTTCGACTCTTCAAAATGACACTGAACAGCTTCACGGATGTTTGATTTAAGTTCATCCAGTGATTCGGCCTCCGTAAATATACTTTCTCCTATGGCTCTTGCAGTATAACCACCTTCTAACGCTTCTTCAACCAAAAAGAATATTTCGTTCATATATCAAATTTACGGATTTTAAGTAATTAATTCTTCACCCGCTCAAAATATTGGCCGGTGAATTTCCAGGCTCAGCTATTATATATAAAATAAAAATAGGGATAATCTTCCGACTATCCCTATTGTATTCTTATGATCAGGCTAAACTCAATCAACCTAATCAACTCAATCTAACTTAATCAACTTAAGCTTCTATGGCCTGCCCAATTAGGTGATTTGCAACCAAATATTCAGCAATCTGCACCGCATTCGTAGCCGCACCTTTGCGCAGGTTGTCTGATACGATCC
>JAFAKI010000125.1 GCA_019235595.1 Mucilaginibacter sp.
GCAATCGGGCTATATTTCTGGATACTATCGAATATTTCGAGATAACTGATGGCTACGATGACTTTGAGCCCGTAGTCATGCGCCTTATCGATCACGATTTTGGTAAAACGCAGGTCGTCCTCAATAACCAGAAGCACCTTGTCTTCAGCAGAAATATTGTGCCTGTCGTCATCGATCATCAACTCGGCTGTATCCAATAAATTGGTTCTCAGATGCGCTGCCGAGTGCGATTCTTTTACATTGTAAGTAGCTACCGGAGCGGCGGATTCCTCTTTATATTTCAATGGCAG
Source organism: Mucilaginibacter sp. (assembly GCA_019235595.1). Lineage (GTDB taxonomy): Bacteria > Bacteroidota > Bacteroidia > Sphingobacteriales > Sphingobacteriaceae > Mucilaginibacter. The sequence goes on from JAFAKI010000125.1 coordinate 291, forward strand.
GTATAGGGTGAATACACTTCCTTTACCTAATTCGCTGCCCACCGTAATCGTTCCGCCCAACAATTCGGCAAAACCTTTGCTGATGGAAAGCCCCAAACCGGTACCACCATATTTACGGCTGGTAGAACCTTCTGCCTGCTGAAATGCTTCGAAAATGATTCCCTGCGTGTTTTTTGATATACCAATACCGGTATCAGTAATCGAAAATGCAATTACCGATTCTGTATCCGTCAGTGGGTTCTCGTGGCGTGCATTTGGTCTGAATATTTCCAGTTTTACACCGCCTTTTTCGGTGAACTTGAATGCATTGGATAGCAGGTTCTTTAATATCTGGTTCAAACGCTGCATATCGGTTTCGAGTACTTCAGGCAATCCCTCTTCCAGGATGATCTCGAATTTCAGGTTTTTAGCTTCTGATATCGGTTTGAAGGTCGATTCAGCAAACGATGCGATTTCCTTAAAGTTAACCGGCATCACGTCGGCGGAAATAACCCCTGATTCGATCTTAGACAAATCCAGGATGTCATTAATCAGTTGGATCAGGTCATCACCGCATGAGTGGATTGTTTTGGCATAACGGCGTTGTTTTTCCGTAAGGTTGCCTTCAGGATTTTCAAAGAGTTGCTGTGCAAGAATCAACAAGCTGTTAAGCGGTGTACGCAGCTCATGCGACATGTTGGCAAGGAACTCCGATTTGTATTTCGACGTTAGCGTCAATTGTTCCGCCTTTTCTTCTAATGAACGACCCTTATCGTGAAGCTCATCATTTGCGCGCCTTAACTCTTCCTGTTGCGCTGAAAGCTCGGTTGCCAGCGACTGAGATTGTTTCAACAACTCTTCGGTACGTGTATTGGTTTCGATATTATTCAACACGATACCAATACTTTCCGTCAGCTGATCCAGGAAGTCGATATGCGTATCGCTGAAATTCTCAAACGAAGCCAGCTCAATTACCGCCTTTATATTATTTTCAAACAGCACAGGCAGAATTACCAGGTCAATTGGCGCTGCGCTGCCTATGCCTGAGCTGATCTGCAAATATTCTGTAGGAACATTAGACAACCGGATTCGTTCCTTATCCTTGGCGCACTGCCCTACCAGGCCTTCGCTTAGTTCAAATTCATCGTTGATCAGTTTACGATTCTTTTGTGCATATCCGGCAAACAGTTTCAGTTTAGGTTCTTCCGCAACTTCCTGTTCCAATATATAGAAGGCACCGTACCTTGCGTTTACCAGCTCGGCCAGCTCTGAAAGCACCTTGTTTGCCACTGCGTTCCGGTCGCGCTGGCCCTGGAGCATTTGAGCAAATTTCGCAAGGTTCGATTTCAGCCAGTCCTGTTCGTGATTTCGGAGCGTCGTGCCTTTAAGGTTGGCGATCATCTGGTTAATGGTGTCCTTCAAAGCTTCCAACTCACCTTTCGCTTCCACGCGGATGGTTCGGGTCAAGTCACCTTTTGTTACCGCCGAAGCCACTTCAGAGATTGAACGCACCTGCACCGTTAAGTTCTGTGCCAGCTGGTTTACGTTTTCCGTTAAGTCTTTCCACGTACCAGAAGCGCCCGGTACACTTGCTTGGCCACCTAAACGTCCCTGCACACCCACCTCGCGTGCCACGGTGGTTACTTCGTCCGCAAACACCGCCAGCGTGTCGATCATTTCGTTGATAGTATCTGTCAGCTGTGCTACCTCACCTAACGCATTGATGGACAGGCGCTGTTTCAGGTTACCTTTTGCAATACCGGTTGCCACTTTTGCAATACCGCGTATCTGGCCGGTAAGATTGGATGCCATCTGGTTTACGGAGTCCGTTAAGTCCTTCCAGGTACCGGCCACACCTTTCACGTGCGCCTGACCGCCCAATTTACCTTCAGTACCTACTTCCCTCGCCACCCGGGTTACTTCGGATGCGAAGGAGTTCAGCTGGTCCACCATCGTGTTGATCGTATTCTTCAGGTCGAGGATCTCCCCTTTTACGTCGATGATTACTGTTTTTGATAAGTCACCGCTCGCTACCGCCTTGGTTACCTCGGCAATGTTACGCACCTGGGATGTTAAGTTCGACGACATCTGGTTTACAGAGTCGGTTAAGTCTTTCCAGGTACCACCTACACCAGGCACAAACGCCTGCCCACCTAAGTTACCATCAGTACCCACCTCACGTGCAACACGCGTTACTTCTGATGCGAAACCGCGAAGCTGATCAACCATCGTATTAATTGTTTCCTTCAGCTGCAAGATCTCACCACGAACGTCAACCGTAATTTTTTTCGATAAGTCACCGTTTGCGATCGCTATAGATACGTCTGCTATATTTCTAAGCTGTGCCGTAAGGTTACCGGCCATTTTATTTACTGAGTCGGTCAAGTCCTTCCAGGTACCATCCACACCCGGCACGTTCGCCTGACCGCCTAACTGCCCTTCCGAACCCACCTCACGGGCCACACGCGTTACTTCGGATGCAAAACCGCGCAACTGGTCCACCATCGTATTGATCGTATCTTTCAGCTCCAATAGCTCGCCTTTGGCGTTCACCGTAATCTTACGCGAAAGGTCGCCTTTTGCCACCGCAGTCGTTACTTCCGCAATATTACGCACCTGCGAGGTAAGGTTATCCGCCATTTTGTTTACGGAGTCGGTCAAGTCCTTCCAGGTACCGGCTACTCCGGGCACATTGGCCTGGCCACCCAGCTGACCTTCAGAACCCACTTCCCTCGCCACACGTGTTACTTCCGAACCAAAAGAGTTCAGCTGATCCACCATGGTGTTGATGGTATTTTTCAGCTCGAGCATTTCGCCCTGCACGTCTACTGTGATCTTCTTTGACAAGTCGCCTTTCGCCACAGCCGTCGTTACTTCAGCTATGTTTCGCACCTGACCAGTCAGGTTACCTGCCATCTGGTTTACCGAGTCGGTCAAGTCCTTCCAGGTACCACCTACACCCGGTACGTTAGCCTGGCCACCGAGCTGCCCTTCCGAACCTACTTCCCTCGCCACGCGGGTCACCTCAAACGAGAAAGAGTTCAGCTGATCCACCATGGTATTGATCGTATTCTTCAGCTCCAAAAGCTCGCCTTTAGCATCTACGGTAATTTTCCGCGACAAGTCGCCCTTCGCCACCGCTGTAGTTACCCAGGCTATGTTACGCACCTGGTCAGTCAGGTTACTACCCATCTGGTTTACCGAGTCGGTCAGGTCTTTCCAAACCCCACCTACACCTTTCACACGCGCCTGACCTCCCAATTTACCTTCTGTACCTACTTCCAATGCCACACGCGTTACTTCGGATGCAAATGAGTTCAGCTGGTCCACCATCGTATTGATGGTCTTTTTCAGCTCCAGCATTTCCCCCTTCACGTCTACCGTGATCTTCTTGGATAAGTCACCGTTTGCCACCGCTGTGGTTACACCGGCAATATTACGCACCTGCGAGGTCAGGTTACCCGCCATACGGTTTACTGAGTCTGTCAAGTCTTTCCATGTACCTGCAACGCCTGGTACTTTTGCCTGGCCTCCCAGTTTACCTTCGGTACCTACTTCCAGCGCCACGCGCGTTACTTCTGATGAGAATGAGTTGAGCTGATCCACCATCGTATTAATGGTATTCTTCAGCTCCAATATTTCACCTTTCGCCTCCACCGTAATCTTCCGGGAAAGGTCACCCTTAGCAACTGCTGTAGTCACCGCAGCGACATTTCGCACCTGGGCGGTAAGGTTACCTGCCATCTGGTTTACCGAATCGGTTAATTCCGCCCATACGCCGGCTACACCTTTAATTTTGGCCTGCTCACCCAGCTTTCCTTCCGAACCTACCTGGCGTGCTACACGGGTTACCTCCATGGAGAATAACCTTAGTTTGGAAAGCATCTGGTTTGATTCTTTTGCAATTCGAAGGAATTCACCCCGGAGCGGGTGACCGCTTATTTCGAGTGGTATTTGTTTTGACAAGTCGCCATTGGCTACCGAGTTGATCATACCGGCAATTTCAAGGGTTGGCGAGGTCAAATCGGATATCAGGTTATTTAATGACGATACCCCATCGGCCCAATCACCGCGGGCATCAGAAAGCTCGATACGTTTTGACAGATTCCCTCTTTTACCTATCGTTTTTTCCGCTTCGGATATCTCCGCCACCAGGCGCTGGTTCATGTCAATAATATCATTCAGCACCTCACATATCCTGCCGTTTATGCCAGCTTGTGTAACCGGCATGCGGGTGTCAAGCTTACCATTTTTGACTAACGAAAGAACCCGTAAAAGTTCTTTCAAATCAAGAGAATCTTCATGCAGTGAGCTTGCAATGTCTTGTGGTTCTAGTAATTCCTCCAGAATTTGATCTTTCATAGTTTTGGGTAATCAAAGAATTTGGATAGCTGCGATTTGCTATATACAGCCAAAAAAAGATAATGTTTTAACTAATCCTCCAAATAAAACAATAGTTAATTTACTTGCCTTTAGATTTCGTTTTTCTTCAACAGTTGTTATACGATCTTTTTTTAAACTTTTCAAAAGAGCATTTTAGTATATCGCAACAATTTATGAATCAGAGGAAAATAAATTTCTGAAAAAAAATTCAAAAAGCAAATATTAATTAATAGTTTATTTTAATTAAACAGCTCTAAGAGAAAAAGTAATAGAATTACTCCTATTCTCTTTGAGAGATATTTAACTATTGATTAATAAAAAATCAGGGAGGAGGATCGGCTTAAACGCAAGAGAGGAACGGCAAAAGACAGGCAATTAATATCGTAAATTTTACTTGAATATTCAATGCAAATAGCAAACAAAATCAATCTTTAACAATTATTTATGTAAACCTTCTTTGTGATGAAAAAAGACAACAAACATTATAAGTTCGTTAACAATGAAACGGATAATGTGATCTATTTTTTATCGGTTCCTAAAAATAGTCCCGATCATAAAAAAGTATTAGAAGATACCAGGCATAAACTAGCTATTCAAAATGGAATTTATATCGGTAACATTTATTATATCGAAATTCAGGAAACCGATACTCATGAATAAACTTATCCGTAATTCAATATAGATCAAAATTTCTCTGCAATGAGGATACCTGTAGAACGTCAACCAATAAGGGTTTACCCTGATACCAAACGTGTAATTGCAAGATACTTTTTTAATGGCGAGCAAAGAGCAAAAGAGGTGATTGAACGTGTAATGAGGCTCAGCGAAGAGGAAGTATTTACTATTATTTCCCCCCTCTTGCAGGAGTTCTCTAAAAGGCACCGTAATATCACCAAAATATTATACCGGCATTGTAAACGGGTAGATGCGTTTATTGAAGGTGTTGGTTATGATTCCCGGGGTCTTACAAACCACCGAAAATTACTATTAGGATCATACTTTACGCATGAATACTCCATTGAGTCGGCTGCGTTTTTTAATCCATCAATTATTGAAGACCCCGACCAGTCCGAGCTGGAGTTAGGACAAAAGCGACTGATTATCAGTTTCCGGGCTGTGGGTGAGGGACATATTTCGTCCATTGCTTTCAGAAGAGCCATTATAGATAGGAATAATAAAATAGAAGTGTTACCTGTAGGTAATTATGTAGACGAAGCTGAAATCGTTCGCAATGCAATGACTTATGAGAAAAAGCTTTTTTTTGAGAAAATAGTTACTGCAAGAATTGACCCCAAAATTGTAAAGGAGCTTAAGGGACAATTAGATGAGAAATTCGATTACGATACACTTAACCAGACGGTACAGGAATTACAGAATGAAGAAATAAACGACTCGAAAAAGACGGAATATGAGAAAATACTCTGGCTGTCGGACGCCTACAGTAATATAAGTTTCTCGCTTGATACCGATATCTCCGACAGGGTAATATTTCCGATTTCAGAACTTGAACGCAAAGGGATTGAAGATGCACGTTTTGTTAAATTTACTGATGACGACGACAGCATTATTTACTATGCAACCTATACCGCTTTTGACGGCGCTTTAATAATACCTAAACTTTTGCAAACCACAGACTTTCATAATTTCAGGATGAGGCCACTTCATGGTAATGGGGCCCGTAATAAAAACCTTGCCCTCTTTCCCAGAAAGATCAACGGACAATACACTATGCTTTCGCGGATAGATGGTTGCAACAATTATATTATGCACTCAAATAATATCAACCTGTGGGAAAACCCAATCAGGTTGCAAGAGCCTTTACACTCGTGGGAGCTAATACAGATTGGAAACTGTGGTTCACCGATAGAAACCGATCATGGTTGGCTGGTTGTTACGCATGGTGTGGGCCCTATGAGAAGATATTGTTTAGGCGCCAGTCTGTTTAAGCTTGACGATCCTTCGGTTGAAATTGGCCGGCTCAGAGAACCTCTGCTTGTACCCAATCAGGATGAAAGGGAAGGCTATGTCCCTAATGTGGTTTACTCGTGCGGGGGGATTGTCAATAACGGTAAATTAATTCTCCCTTATGGTTTATCAGACTATTCTTCATCCTTTGCAATGGTCGACCTCAATGCATTACTGGATAAAATGATCTCCGATCCAAAATAAAGGATTTAAAGGTCATTTGGCCTATTTCAGCAACATCCTGTCGCTGCTGGTAAACTCTCCGTTCGAATTGGTTTGCCTGGTTTTGAAACTCTGCAATACGGTCAGGTGAGATATTAAATAGGCCAGCACACTCTCTGCGCCCTGGTTTTTATTAATGCCCATTTGGTGTAATCCATCAGAACAGCCCTTCGTTTCCGGATCGTACAAAGGAATACTAAGTGAATTTTCACCGAGAAACCATTGATAAACTAAGAAAAGCTTTTCCCGATATTGCGGATCCTCCGTGATTTCATAAGCCTGGCCATACATTAACGCCATTGCCATGGTTTCAATTGCCTGTTGATCGTAATAGGACATTTTATTATCACGGAAATACCAGTCCTTGTTTCCTACGGGATTCCAATAGCTGGATTTAAAAGTCAGCTCTTCGAGAAACTTCAATGATGCAAATGCTACATCAAAAGCTTCTTTTTTACCGGTTATTGAAGCCGAATGCAGTAATGATAAGGGCAGAATGGCATTATCATAAGTCAGAAAATCTTCAAACCAATGCCATTCTGCATCATGCGTTTTATGAAAGGCGTCCACCAGCTTTCCGGTCAAATAATTTAGCGTTTCTGACAGGTTTTTCTGTAATGGGTGTCTTCTCAAATAATAAGATATACCAATGATAACATTACTGATACCTCTGAGGTATTGCAAGCCTCTGAAGTGTGGTTCGGCTTTATGGAATAGCTCTTCTGCTAATTTACCATAAGAATCATTGGGCGATCTATCCACCAGGTAACCTAAGGCCCAAACTGCACGTCCAAATGCATCTTCCGAACCTAAATCGTCCAGATACCGCTTATCATAGCTCAAAAAATTTCTGAAATAACCATCGCCGTTTTGCATATAAAGCAGGAAACTTAAATAGGATGGTATCAATTTCATAGCCTCTTCATAGTTCAAATGATAGGCCATTAATGACATCAAAAGCGCCCGGGCATTATCATCGACGCAATAGCCTTCCTTCCAGTCCGGAATTCCGTATTTCGTATGCTGAATAATGCCTGTGCTGTCGGTAAGAAATTTCACATAGTCCAGGCTGAATTCGGGCATAATCTCCGGATCGATGATCCGTCTCAATATCCGTTCGCTCACATCCTGGTTTTCAATCACATCTTTAAGAACACCCAGGTATTTATTCCCGATGACTGTCCATCGAAGATTTAGCCCGTAACGGTAAGCCTTATCTTTAATACTATGCAAATCTGCAGGGACATCAAATAAATCATTAATTGTGTCCGCTAAGCCCTTTTCATCTCTGAAATTAAAAAGTCGCCCACGTCCATCTGATAACAGTTCTTTGGCATGCCAGTAAGGTGTAGATACAACGGCAGCGCCTGCCCTCACCGCGTAACAAAGTGTACCGCTGGTAATCTGCGCCTCATTCAGGTAAGGTGAAACATAAATATCAGCGGCGGAAAGGTAGCACATCAGCTCTTCTTCGGAAACATAGCGATTAATAAAGATCACATGATCGCGCACATTCAGTTCCTCAGCTACCTCTATAAGGTATTCCCGGTATTCCTCTCCCGAATTTTTCAGTACTCCCGGATGTGTAGTACCTAAAATAACGTAAACCACATCATTGTGTCGTTTTATAATTTGAGGCAGGGCGCGTATTACCGTTTCTAATCCTTTGTTCCTGTTAATCAAACCAAAAGTGAGCAATACTTTATGATCCCTGAACAATTTGTCGTTTATAAGCGGATTCTCAGATAAAACTTCCATATCAGGTGCCCCATGCTCTATATGGACGATCTTTTCCTCCGGAACATTATATATCTGCTGCAGCATCCGGATGGCATGAGTCCCCATAACTACAACCCGGTCAGATTTTTTCGCAATATTCTGAATAACTATTTTTTGCTGATT
>JAFAKI010000006.1 GCA_019235595.1 Mucilaginibacter sp.
ATCAATTATTATCGCTTGCCTTTTATCGCCGGCACAATACAGGCGACCTGATGAACCGAGTAACCGAAGATGTGAGCCGTGTGCGTATGTACCTGGGGCCGGGTATTATGTATACTATTAATACCGTCACGCTTTTTATTATCGCCATCTGCTTTATGGTGACGGTGGATATAAAGCTGACCATATTTTCCATCTTGCCCATGCCTATATTGGTTGTGACTATTTATTATGTAAACAACATCATCAACTTCCGCAGTGAAAAGATACAGCAGCGTTTATCGGTGCTCTCCAGCTTTGTGCAGGAGAATTTTTCGGGCATCCGGGTGATCAAATCCTACGTGCGTGAAGAATTCGTCCGTGAAAGTTTTGCAGAAGAGAGTGAGAATTACAAAACCCACTCCATGGCGCTGGTAAAAGTGCAGGCTATGTTCTTCCCTACTATGCTGTTACTAGTGGGATTGAGCAACGTGATCATTATGTACGTGGGTGGTGTCGAGGTGATGAAGGGGAATATTACTGCTGGTAATATCGCCGAGTTTATTGTATATCTAAATATGCTCACCTTCCCGGTAATGTCATTGGGATGGGTAACTTCGCTGATTCAAAGGGCCGCGGCATCGCAAAAAAGGATCAATGAGTTTTTGCATGAAGAATCGGATGTTGTATCGCCAAATGTTGCTCCGCGTACCATAAAGGGGCAGATTACCTTTAAGAATGTCTCTTTCTATTATCCTGATACTGGTATCCATGCTTTAAAGAATGTATCATTTACAGCGGAACCGGGGCACATGATCGCGGTTATCGGGCGGACTGGATCAGGCAAATCAACCATTGCCAACCTCATCATGCGGATGTATGATGTAACAGGCGGGCAAATTCTGATTGATAATGAACCTGTCCAGCAACTGAATCTGGAAAGCTATCGCTCGCAAATTGGCTTTGTGCCCCAGGAAGTTTTCCTGTTTTCGGATACTATTGCCAACAATATAGCTTTTAGTGCAGATACTTTAAATATGCCATTGGTAGAACAGGCCGCAAGGGACGCCGCTGTTTACAATAATATTATGGAGTTGGAGCATGGATTTGAGACCTTGATCGGTGAACGAGGTGTTACCTTATCCGGTGGGCAAAAGCAGCGTGTATCCATAGCGCGGGCCATTGTAAAGCACCCGCAGATATTGATCTTTGATGATTGCTTATCCGCAGTGGATACCCGCACCGAGGAAGAGATCCTGCGCAACCTCGGTAATATTATGCAGGGCAAAACAAGCATTATCATCGCTCACCGTATATCCACCATAAAAAATGCGGATAAAATATTGGTAATGGATGATGGTGAGATTGTTGAGCAGGGCACTCATGACGAACTGATGAACCTGAAACAGGTATATTTTGAGTTATACGAAAAGCAACTGCTGGAAGAAGAAGAAAACGCCCAATAATTAACTTTTAATATAAAAATAAGCTCATTTGATTGAAAAAATCTCAACAATATTGTTTTTGATGCTTGTACTTTGAAAAATTATTTATATTTATGCCAAATCAAAAACTAATTACAATTTTTTAACATGGGTGATTTCGACAATAGAGAGCGTGAGGAAGTATTCTCAAAAAAAGTCAGAGCGGGTAAAAGGACGTACTTTTTCGACGTAAAGGCGACTCGTTCGAACGACTATTATATTACTATTACTGAAAGCAAGAAACGCCTGGAAGATGGTGTTTTCATCAAACACAAGATCTTCCTGTACAAAGAAGATTTTGAAAAATTTGCTGAAGGGCTTAAAGACACTGTTGAGTACATCAAAGCCAACCAGGAAGTCGTAGAAAAACGCTATGAAATGAGCGAATCATCAGAGGTTGCTAAAAGCGCTGACGACGATTTCTCTTTTGATATTTAAAACTAACTAAACTAACCCATATTAAAACCCTGCCAGAAGCAGGGTTTTTTTGTTTGTTCTGAGTAGCACTGTAAAAATAATAGAGTATGTCATTTCGAATCTGCATGCCGGGGGCCGCGTAATGAGGCGGGTGAGAAATCTTCTTCGATGTGCATATTTGCTTTGCATGATGAATAAGATTTCTCCTCACCCAAAGCTCAATTCCAGCCCAAGTTCGTTCGAAATGACATAGTCTATAGAAGTTTGCTAAAATTCAAATGGCTTCTAAGCAGTCAATCTAAAAGCAAGCCCCTGCTGCATAGTAGGCACGAAAGCATGAGCCCCTGCATGAGCAGCATGTAAAACACTGGCCATTACAATAGATGCGATGCTGAAATAGATGACCAATCCGGTAACGTCAACCAGGGTAGCCACAAATGGCGCCGATGATGTGGCTGGGTCGAAACCAAGTCTTTTTAACAACAAAGGCAACATAGATCCCGCCAAAGACCCCCACAAAACAATTCCAACTAAGGTAAAGCCTACAGTCATGGCAACCATTAGCCAATGCGGCCCATAAATATTACTGAATGGCACCCATGCAAGGATTCGCAAAAAGCCGATAATCCCAAGTACCATTCCCAACATTAAGCCTGACATTATCTCACGGCGCATTACACGCCACCAATCGCCAATTCTGACCTCGCCTAAGGCCATCGCCTGTATAATCAATGTTGAAGCCTGTGATCCGCTATTTCCACCGCTGGACATAATCAACGGAACAAAGAAAGCAAGCTGTATCACTATGGCCAATTCATCACTAAAATACTGCATTGCGCTGGAGGTAAGCATCTCGCTCAGAAACAGCACGATCAGCCAGCCTACACGTTTTTTTACCAGCTTGAACAAATTGATATCCAGATAGGGTTCATCCAGCGCTTCGGTACCACCAATTTTCTGGATATCTTCTGCATATTCTTCATTGGCTATCCAGAGGATATCGTCAACCGTTACAATACCTAATAGAATATTATCATTATCCGTAACCGGCAAAGCCACGCGGTTATTCATCCTGAATGTATTGATTGCTTCCTCCTGAGGGTCGTTCACTTTTAACGAGATGAGGCGGTTGTCCATCAACGAGCTTACTTTGGTTTCAGGGTCTGCCAATAACACCTCGCGTATTCTGATATCATCCAGTAACACGCCGTCGCTATCGATCACATAAATGACATCAATGGTTTCGGAGTTCTTTCCGTATTTCCTGATGTGCATCAAAACACGCTCCACATTCCAGGATTTTTTTACAGTGATATAGTCTGGCGTCATCAAGCGGCCCACGCTGTCCTCTTCATAGCCTAACAGGATCAACGCCTCCTTACGGTCGGCCGGTGGCAAGTGCTGGATCAGCATTTTTACCGTATCGCCGTGCAATTCACCAAACAAGGCGGTGCGGTCGTCGGGCGGAAGCTCATTGATTAGCTCGGCAATTTTTGTCCCGGAAAGTTTTTTAAGGATACGCTCCTGAACGGGGAAATCGAGTATGCGGAATACATTTACCGCACGATTGATGGAAAGTATGTCAATAAATCTGGGGCCATAATCGGGAAATTCTCCTATCAGAATTTCAACGTCTGATATATTAAGGTTGTTCAGGTATTCCTGAAGCTGTTTTTCATCATTTCGCTCCAGCAATAGTTCGATTTGGTCAACCATTTCTTCCATCATAATAAGGCCCTCGTTGTTTACATTGGTTACTAATTTAGTTTTTTTGGGAATGCTGCGCAAAAGTCGTTTATTTTTTCAAATTACACGCTTAGTTTTTTCTTTTATCTTTGCGGCGCGAAAAAGAACCAGGACGCAAGAATCAAGAGCCAAGATTAAGAGGCTCCGGTATATCTTGACTCCTGGTTCTTGACTCTTGACTCTAAAAAATATGGGACTACAATGTGGTATAGTAGGTTTGCCGAATGTGGGTAAATCGACACTTTTTAATTGCTTATCAAACGCTAAGGCGCAGGCGGCCAATTTTCCGTTCTGTACCATTGAGCCAAACGTTGGTGTAATTACCGTTCCGGATGAGCGCTTAAATAAGCTGGTGGAGATAGTTGAACCGAAAAACACTGTCCCAAATGTGATCGAAATAGTCGATATAGCCGGTTTGGTAAAAGGCGCCAGCAAAGGCGAAGGCCTGGGCAACCAGTTTTTGGCCAATATACGTGCTACCAATGCCATCATACATGTTTTGCGTTGCTTTGATAACGATAATGTGATCCACGTGGATGGTTCGGTCGACCCCATCCGCGATAAAGAGATCATTGATACTGAGTTGCAGTTGAAGGACCTGGACTCAATTGAAAAGAAGATCAGCAAGATCGAAAAGATGGCCAAAACCGGTGGTGACAAAGAAGCCAAAAAAGCTTTTGAGGTTTTAACCATTTATAGGAACCATTTACTGGAAGGAAAATCGGCCCGTACCGCGCCTGTTGCTGAAGAAGACAAGGAATATATTTCTGATATCTGGTTGCTGACCGCCAAACCAGTAATGTACGTTTGTAATGTGGACGAAGCTTCGGTAAATACCGGGAACGCCTATGTTGAAAAGGTAAAAGCGGCTGTAAAAGAAGAAAATGCCGAAGTGCTGATCATCTCTGCGCAAATCGAATCTGAAATTTCACAGTTGGAGACTTACGAAGAACGCCAGATGTTTTTGGATGATCTTGGTTTGGCTGAATCAGGTGTCAATAAATTGATCAAAGCAGCTTATAAATTATTAAATCTAGCCACCTACTTTACCGCCGGTGTTCAGGAAGTCCGCGCATGGACTATTACCAGGGGCTTTACCGCTCCGCAGGCTGCAGGTGTGATCCATACCGATTTTGAGAAAGGATTTATCCGCGCTGAGGTAATCAAATACGAAGACTTTGTAAAATATAACGGTTCGGAAACAGCGATTAAAGATGCAGGCAAAATGGCCATAGAGGGCAAAACCTACATTGTGCAGGATGGCGACATTATGCACTTCAGGTTTAATGTGTAAGTTTCTGTATCAATCTTAGGCCTTGATTTAGTTAACGGTATAATCTGAACAATCAATCCCTCTAACCAGCGGGCGGCTTCGATATGCGCTTCCTGCGCACTGTAAAGGGTTGCATCCATCCGTTAAAAATGCCGGGTAACTTTTCAAAACGTATATCGCTGATATT
>JAFAKI010000193.1 GCA_019235595.1 Mucilaginibacter sp.
AATACCGCACCCTATAACAAGGACTGCTTAAAGGTGATCCGCGCCGGGCAATTGGAATGCGAGCCATGTGTGCGAAACACCTGTAAATTATACGGCATACCCAAGTGTATGCAGTTGATTGACGAACTTGAAATTATAAACGCATTAAGCTTATATTTATAATATGCTGAAGGAAGAAGTTGCCAAAGCTTTAAAAGTTATTCAGGATGGGGGCATTATCCTCTACCCTACCGATACCATATGGGGCTTGGGCTGTGATGCTACCAATACAGAAGCCATCAAAAAGATATTCGCCCTTAAACAAAGGGATGAAGCAAAAAGCATGATTATACTGTTGGATACCGAGAATAAACTGGAGAGCTATGTTCAGGAAGTTCCTTCTATAGCATATGACCTCATTGAGTATGCTGAAAACCCACTAACGCTGGTAATGCCAGGGGCGAAAAACATCTCGCCGGCTCTGATAGCTGCTGATGGCAGTGTAGGTATCAGAGTAGCTAAACATGATTTTTGCCAGCAATTAATCCAAAGATTACGCAAACCTTTAGTATCCACATCGGCCAATATAAGCGGTAAACCATCCCCTCAAACCTTTGATGAAATTGAGCAGGAAGTTATTGAGGGTGTGGATTATGTAGTGAACCTTGAACAGCATAACACGGAGAAGAAAAAACCATCGACCATTATGCGCCTTAACCCTGATGGGCAGTTTGAATTTATCCGTCGTTAATTTTATTATGGTTTAGGCTTTCTAATTACGATTTTTGTAGCGGAATAATTTATGCTTTTGAAACAGCAAAGCATACCATCGCATGAAACAACACCTTAAACATCCTTTGTTTTCTATTGTCAGCAGCATAGCTGCCGAGCAGAATGTACAGGCCTATGTGATAGGTGGTTTTGTACGAGATCTGCTGTTAAAACGTCCATCAAAAGATATTGATGTAGTCATCATCGGCAATGGGATAACTTTTGCCGAAAGCGTCGCACAGAAACTAAAGGTAAAGCTATCGGTATTCAAAAATTTCGGCACTGCTATGCTGAAATATAAAGACATCGAGGTGGAATTTGTAGGCGCACGCAAAGAATCTTACCGCGCCAACTCACGCAAACCGATAGTGGAGAATGGCACTTTGGAGGATGATCAGAAACGGCGCGATTTCACCATCAACGCATTGGCTATTGCCTTGCACCCTGATCAATTTGGCGAATTGCTAGATCCCTTTGATGGCGTAAAAGATCTGGAACAGAAACTGATCAGGACTCCTCTTGACCCCGTTGAAACCTTTTCGGATGATCCCTTGCGAATGCTGCGTGCAATTCGTTTTGCGTCACAGTTGAACTTTACAATCGATCCAATAGCGGTTGAAGCGATCAAACAAAACGTAGAACGCATAGCTATCATATCCCAGGAGCGTATTACCGAAGAATTGAATAAGATTATTCTTTCACCCAGACCTTCTGTGGGCTTTGTTTACTTGTTCGATACAGGTTTATTACATAAAATATTCCCTCTGATGGCTAATCTGTACGGCGTTGATTACATCGATGGGAAAGGCCATAAGGATAATTTTTATCACACATTGCACGTTCTCGATAATATTTCAGTAACTACAGATGATCTTTGGCTTAGATGGGCTGCCATATTACATGATATAGCCAAGCCGGCAACAAAGCGATTTGAAGAAGGTCACGGCTGGACTTTTCATGGGCACGAGGATAGGGGCGCCCGTATGGTGCCTAAGATATTTGCCACGATGAAACTGCCGCTGAATGAGAAAATGAAGTTCGTTCAGAAAATGGTACAGCTGCATCTTCGGCCTATTGTTTTGGCACAGGATGTGGTTACAGACTCGGCCGTGAGGAGATTATTATTTGACGCAGGCGATGATATCGAGGCGCTGATGCTGTTGTGTAAAGCAGACATAACGACAAAAAATGAATACAAAATAAAAAAATACAGAAACAACTTTGAGTTGGTTCAACAAAAATTAAAGGATGTTGAACAGCGCGATAAAATACGCAACTGGCAACCCCCTGTTACAGGGCTGGATATTATGCATATTTTTGGTATAAAAGAGGGACGTGAAGTGGGGATGATTAAAAATCAAATCCGCGAAGCCATACTGGAGGGGGAAATTCCCAACTCCCGCGAGGCCGCCCTTGACTTCACTATTCGAAAAGGTGCTGAAATTGGCTTAAAAGTTGTGGCGAACACATTTTAATTTAAAACAATTATTTTTGTAAAATTCTATACGTAAAAATGGCAGTATACAGATTCCGGGTTGCTTTTGAGGACTATGATGATGTGGTTAGGGAGATTGACATAAAATCCAACCAGACATTCGAAGACTTTCATCGTGCAATTCATCAGGCAATAGGTTATAAGTGTGAGTATCCATCTTCGTTCTATGTCAGCAACGACCAATGGATTAAGGGCGAAGAAATTACCTTTATGCCCAATCAACGCAGAATTGACCGTGGCATAGTGCTGATGGAAAAAGTTAAGCTAAGCAGCAGGATAGACGATCCGCATCAAAAATTTTATTATACATTCAACTTCGATCGTCCATTTGATTTTCATATCGAATTGTTGAAGATCATCCTGGATGAAACACCTGGTACGACTTATCCAGCTGTCGTAAGATCTAATGGGGAGGCTCCGAAGCAATTTGGCAATGTGTTCAATCCAACCATATTACCTCCGGCAAGTGAGGATTTCGATTTCCTTAACGAAATGGAATTCAATGCCGAAGATGCTGAAGAAGGCTTCTCTGAAGTGGTCGATTCTGATGATGAAATCGAGGCAGATGAGCATCATGAAGGTGGAGAAGAGGAGGAAGACGAGTTTGGCAATGAATTTTCTGATAATGAAGGCTTTGAAGACGAAAGCCAGCATCAGCACGATGATTATTAATAGCAAATAGTTGACGGTTCATAGTTCATAGAACCAAACAGAATAATGGAGTATAACGAACTATGAACCATCCATCTCATTCTCCAAAAAAATTAATTGTAATAGCAGGGCCTACGGCCGTAGGTAAAACCGCAACTGCTATAAAGCTTGCACAACAATTAAAAACCGAGATCATCTCGGCTGATTCTCGCCAATTCTATCGGGAAATGTCTATCGGCACGGCCAAACCTGATGCCGAAGAATTATCTCAAGCCAAACATCATTTTATCAACTCGCATTCTATTGCAGAGAACTTCACGGTAGGCGATTTTGAAAAACAAGCGCTGCAGCTATTGGATGAGCTTTTTAAAACCCACGACCAGGTTATTATGGTGGGTGGCTCAGGCTTATTTATTCAGGCTATAACACAAGGATTTGATGATTTACCAACGGCAGACCCAGCTATCAGGGAACAGCTCAACCAGAAATTTGCGGAACTAGGCATTGGATATCTTCAGGATAAACTTAAAGCCGTCGACCCTGACTATTATGAGCAGGTTGACCTTAATAATCCTCAAAGACTGATCAGGGCCCTGGAGGTATTTGAAGCTACGGGTAAGCCTTTTTCATCCTACCGAAAAGCTACCATCAATAGACGTTCTTTTGAATCAATTAAAATCGGCCTGAATTTGGCAAGGGAGATTCTATATGACCGTATCAATCAACGTGTAGATATGATGGTTGAACAAGGATTGGTAGAAGAGGTGCGCTCGCTTTTGGCATATAGGCATCTGAATGCACTAAACACCGTTGGCTACAGCGAACTGTTTGACTATTTTGATGGCAAAACAGATTTGGATACTGCCATCAGCCTCATCAAACAAAATACCCGACGTTTTGCTAAACGGCAGTTAACCTGGTTCAGAAAAGACAATAAAATTAAGTGGATAATGGCAGACGATCCAAACCTGATCCACGTAATTACGCAGGAAACCTCCTATTGAAGCAGGTTTTTCAGGTACATGCCGTAGCCGCTTTTGATATACTTTTCAGCAAGCACTTTTAATTGCTCTTTATCAATAAAGCCATGCCGATAGGCTATTTCTTCAATACAACCTATTTTGGTATCCTGGCGTTTTTCAATTACCCGAACAAACTCTGTGGCATCGCTTAATGAATCAAATGTCCCGGTATCCAGCCAGGCGGTGCCACGGTCCATTACACCAACATGCAGCCTTTTCCTCTCAAGATATGCCCGGTTCACATCGGTGATCTCATACTCTCCCCGTGCAGATGGCGCTATATTTTTTGCGATTTGCACCACCTCGTTATCATAAAAATACAAACCAGGGACAGCGTAGGAGGACTTTGGTTTTAATGGTTTCTCCTCAATTGATAGAGCAGTAAAATTTTCATCAAACTCTACTACGCCATATCTTTCCGGGTCAGATACCTTATATGCGAATATTGCCGCACCGTCAACGTTATTAAAACTTTGTATCAGTTGTTCAAAGCCGGTACCGTAAAAGATATTATCACCCAGTATCAATGCAACTTTATCACCTCCAACAAACTCCTCGCCTATCACAAATGCCTGTGCCAGTCCATTAGGAACAGCCTGAACAGCGTATTCAAACTGACATCCCAACTCGTGGCCGTCGCCCAGTAATCTTTTAAAGCTATCGCTATCTTCTGGTGTGGTAATAATCAATATCTCCCGGATATCCGCCATCATTAATACCGACAAGGGGTAATAAATCATCGGCTTGTCGTAAATCGGCATTAATTGCTTGCTGATGGCTTTAGTAATTGGGAAAAGCCTGGTTCCAGAACCGCCGGCCAATATGATTCCTTTCATAAGTAGATTAAAGTTTACTGATACAAGTTATTAAACTATCGCGCCAATATGGAATTTCTATATTAAAAATTTGCTTGATTTTAGCTTTGCTCATTACCGAATAAGCCGGGCGTACTGCACGTGTAGGATATTCCGATGTTTTTATCGGAAGCACTTTTATCGAGGTTCCTGAAATATCGAATATGGCTTTTGCAAAATCATACCACGAGGCCACCCCTTCATTGCTGTAATGATAAAGACCATAAGCAGTGCTATTAGTTGATATAATATTCAGGATACACGCTGCTAAATCCATGGCATAGGTGGGCGTTCCCACCTGATCTGCAATTATCTTTAACTCGTTCCGTTCGCCACCCAACCGTAGCATGGTTTTAACAAAGTTGTTACCATATTCTGAATAAAGCCAACTTGTGCGGAGGATGAAATATTTTTCCAGTCTATCAGTTACAGCCTGTTCCCCTTCTAGCTTGGTAAGGCCATAAATATTTATTGGGTCTGCAATATCGTGTTCATCCAAAGGCGTTGCTTTATCTCCTTTAAATACAAAATCGGTTGAGGTGTGAATAAAAACAGAATTATAGTCAAGGCAAAGTTCACTAAGGTTCTCTGCTCCTGTTTTGTTTATTTTGCGGGCAAGGTCAATTTCATCTTCCGCTTTATCAACCGCGGTATAAGCAGCGCAGTTAATGCACCAGGCGGGTTTATAATTATCAAATATTTTTTTCAAAGCATCCTTATCAAGGATATTAGCTTCGCTTTCGGGCGGGAAAAATATGGTGGTAAGTCCCTGTGCGTTTGCAACTGATTTTAAGCATTGTCCTAACTGGCCCGAGGCGCCAAAAACTACGATATTACTCATCAGATAAAATTAAAAGCCGGTTGTTGCCATTGCTGACATGTTTGGTAGTTCAAGGTCTTTGGGTGATACAATCAGTTGATCATAAGGCAATATCCAATCAATCGCCAGGTCCGGATCAGCATAATACACTCCTCCTTCGGCTGCCTTGTCATAATAGTTATCACATTTATACTGGAATATGGCTTCATCACTTAATACCACAAAGCCATGCGCGAATCCCCTGGGTATGTAGAATTGCAAGTGATTCTCATCAGACAATCTGATACCAAAATGCTTACCATAAGTTTTTGATCCCTGGCGCAGATCTACTGCAACATCCAGCACCTCGCCCTTAACTACCCTAACCAGCTTTGCCTGAGCAGAAGCGCCTTTTTGCAGGTGTAAACCCCTAAGTACCCCTTTAGTTGAGTAAGATTGATTATCCTGTACAAATACAGCATCAATTCCTGTTAATGCCCTGAACTTTTCCTGGTTGAAACTTTCGAAGAAATAACCGCGTTCGTCACCAAAAATAGTTGGCTTTATAATGATGCAACCCTTCAGGGGGGTAGATTCTATTGTCATGATCAGATTTATTGGGTCGATAGATGTTTAGTTAGAAACCAGGTTGGCTTGATGAGCTAAAAAATCTTCGTAAGCCAGTTTTATGCCGTCTCTTAGCTCTATTTTGTGATGCCAGCCTTTACTGTGCAATTTGGATACATCCATTAGTTTACGCGGTGTGCCATCGGGTTTTGAGGTATCAAATTTAATTTCTCCTTCATAACCGATAATATCTTTTATCAGCAATGCCAGGTCTTTGATAGAAATATCCTCACCGGTACCAATATTCACTAATCCTTCTTCGTTATAGTTCTGCATAAGGTAGTAACAGGCTTCAGCCAAATCGTCAGCAAACAAAAACTCACGTTTAGGTGTACCTGTTCCCCATATTGTCACATCAGGTGCATTATTGATCCTGGCTTCGTGAAAACGGCGTATTAAGGCCGGCAAAACATGTGAATTCTGAGGGTGATAATTATCATTATAACCGTACAAATTGGTTGGCATTACCGATATGTAATTGCAGCCGTATTGAGCACGATAAGCGTCGCACATTTTAATACCGGCTATCTTGGCAATGGCATAAGGCTCGTTAGTTGGCTCTAAGGGGCCCGTAAGCAGATAATCTTCCTTCAATGGCTGTGGCGCCAGCTTGGGATAGATACAACTTGAGCCCAAAAACATCAGTTTTTTTACGCCGTTGACATATGACGAATGAATAATATTGTTTTGTATCTGAAGATTCTCGTACAAAAAATCTGCGCGGTAAGTGTTGTTAGCCACAATACCTCCAACTTTTGCCGCAGCTAAAAATACATATTCAGGCTTTTCCTGCTCAAAAAACACAGCGACATCGCTTTGCACCCGTAAATCAAGTTCGGACGAAGTGCGGGTAATTATGTTATTGTATCCTTCTTTTTGAAGCTTTCGGTAGATTGCTGAACCAACCATACCACGATGCCCGGCTATATAGATCTTTGCGTTTTTTTCCACAACCAATAGGTAATTTTGCGATGCAAAAATAATCAAAAAATTAAACTTAACAGGATTGGCATACTGTTACAAAACCTAAACCCCTGTGCTTTTAAAAGTAGACGAAAAATCAAATGAAATCGATGGAGAATATTAAGAGAGATTCTTGTAAGCTGCGGTAATCTGATCAGCCCATGTCTCCAAATCGAAATTCTTGATCACATACTCCTTTTGCTCCGCAACGATCTGGTTTGTTTGCACATCGGTTAATGATATAAGCGATATCATCGCGTCTTTTAAACCGGCAATATTTTCTGAAGGGAATGTGTAGGTATGCGGAATATTCAATGAGCTCTGCCCCGGGATATTACTGCTAATAATGGGCCTTTCGCAATAGGCTGATTCTACCAGCGCATTGCAAAAACCCTCTTCGCGGGACGCAGAAATAAAATAATTACTTAGACGATAATAAGAAGCCACATCATCCCGGGGACTAAGTATCCTTAACCAGTCAGGAATTTTAGTAAAACGATCTGCAATTCTTGATTCAATTAGCTCTCTGTTGGTCGACAAACTCAATAATAGGCAAACGTCATAACCTTCTGTAACAAGTAAGTCCATGGCCTCAAGAACTAAATCAACTCCTTTACGGTAATAATCAAACCCAAATAGCAGAAACATTTTTGTAGTCTCACCTATTTTATAATCGGAGCGTTTTATATCTTCGAACTTATTCAGCCTGTCGAAATTAATGGCGTTAGTAACGTGGGTGATCTTTTTAGTGTTTATCCTAAAGTTCTTTTGATATTCAACAGATACGGACTCGCTGCACCCGATATACAGGTCGACATGGTTTAATGTCTTTCTCATACTTTCGCTCAAAATGCCTCTTGGCTTGTCGTGATTACGCAGGTGCCTTACAAGGAAAACCCGCTTATTATACAACTTACTGGCAAAATTTAATAGAAACAGGTATTTAAAACCCGCAAAATGGGCATGGATGTATTTAATACGGTGTGTTGCAAGCAGCTCTTTTATAAAAAAAACATCCCTTGAAAAGCTACCACTTAGAAAATATATTTTCTTTCCTTGGTTGATGAGGCCCTGCACCCATTCGTAATGTGAAGTATCTACATGGAATAAGTATACCATATCGATATCTTCTTCACCCAACCTCTGCTCCAGCATTAGTAACGATTGAAAGAAGCTTCCCCCATATGGTGAATTAAAACACACAAACTGAAGGACGTTCTTATTTACGTCAATAACTCTGCTCATTTTAT